>CAZEPQ010000087.1:0-8875 GCA_964514175.1 uncultured Oscillospiraceae bacterium | reverse complement strand
CGGATGAACAGAAACGGTCTTGCCGTTTTCAAAGGCCCTGTAGAAATCCTTCACCAGATTGCCGTCCAGCGCCAAAGGCAGCGCCGCATAGACACGACCGTTTACACCATCATACTGGGGCGCGGTGAAGATCTCTTCCGTGGGAATGTTGGCCAGGAAGGTAACGCCACTCTGGGCATCTTCGGTGCCTCCTGCCCAAACGTGATTTTCCGGCAGGCGGATAGTCAGGTCCGTGCCCTTCTCGTTGGTATAGTGGAGGCTCTCAAAGTTATAGTCGTTGAGGGTCTTGCAGCGGGCAGAAACCGCGTCACAGTGCTGCTTCCAGCGGTCCACCGCTTTTCCATCGCCGCTGATGCGGCAGGTGGCGAAAATTGCCTCCCACAGAGCATCAATGGCCTCTTGTCCCTTTTTCTCCGGGAATACCTTCTCAGCCCAGGCCTTGGTGGGATGGGCACCGATGGACCACTGGAACTTTCCTGCGGTCATGGCATCGTAATATTCCCGGGTATGACCGCCGCTGGTGCGCTGCCAGGTCTGGATGCGGCTGGGGTCCACGCCCTTGAGCATCTCCGGGTCGCTACCAATGATGGACAGCAGGGGGCATTCATTCTCCACCAGATAGTCATAGCGCTTCTGGAGATATTCGGGGAATTCGGAGAACACGGCCTCATCTGCCTTCAAATACTTCTGACGGCTGATAAAATCGTCGTTCCACTCTACCATCACATCTCTGGCACCCACATCATAGGCTGCCTCCACGCACTTCCGAACTAGGGGTGCGCACTCCACAGTTCCCCGGATATTTGCGGTCTGACCGGGGCGCACATTCATGCCCACTTCCACCAGGAGGTGAGCGTATTCATTCAACTTGGCTTCAAAATTCTCTACCATATTAAAATTCCTTTCTGAAATTTTTAATATTATACCACGGCAACGTATAAAAAACAACCAAAGCGTCCCTCCTTCCATGGTCTTAAAAACTCAGAAATCAAAATGATTTTACTTGCTTATGCATCCAAATAATGCTATTATATTAAGGATATTTTGCTGGGCGGTCCCGGCGAGGAGGAAAATATATGGCAAAAAATATGACCCAGGGTTCGCCCTGGAAACACATTCTTATGTTCTCCCTACCAATTCTGGCAGGTATGATGCTCCAGTTGCTTTATACCACTGTTGACTCCATCGTAGTCGGAAACTTTGTCGGTGAAAAGGCACTGGGCGCTATGAATACATCCGTTTCCTACGCAAACTGGCTTCTGGCCATTTCTACAGGCCTGTCCACCGGCTCCGGCATTGTCATTGCCCAGTTCTTCGGTGGGCAGAAGGAGGATCAGCTTCGGAAATGCGTCTCTACCATGATGCTTCTAATGGTGGGTCTGGGTGTTGTCATTATGATCGTGGGTCTTGCTACCTCCGATCTGGTGCTGAAAAAAGTCCTGAACGTGCCCGACGAGAACTTTGCGTTCGCCAGCGGCTACATGCAGGTCTATTTCCTGGGCATGGTATTCCAGTTTGCTTATAACGCCTATGCCGCCGCACTCCGCAGCGTGGGCGATTCCGGCGCAACCATGAAGTTCCTGCTGGTATCTTCCGTTGCCAACGTGATTTTTGACCTGGTGTTCGTGGTCGCCTTCAAGTGGGGCGTCCAGGGTGCGGCTCTGGGCACCGTGCTAGCACAGCTTATTTCCGTGCTCTGTTCCATCGTTTACATCCGCAAGAAGCAGCAGCTCCTGTGGATTCCCCTGAAGGAAATGAAATTCTACGGCGAGATGGGCAAGATGATCCTGAAGCTGGGCGTTCCCGTTATGATCCAGACCGTCATTTCCAGCTCCGGCCAGATCGCCATTCAGCGTCTCATCAATGGCTTCGGTCCCTCCACCATGGCTGCTGTGGCGGCAGGCGGTAAAATCGAAAGCTACGCCCTGATGCCTAATATCGCATTCTCCAATGGAATGGCTACCTTTGCAGGCCAAAACGCCGGTGCCGGCGACATGAAGCGTGTCTGGAAGGGCTATAAGTCCTGCCTGCTGATGAGCGGCATTTTCTGCGTCACCATGAGCGTGCTGATCTTCGTCTTTGCAGGACCTCTGGTGGGTCTCTTCGGCTGTGAGGCTGAGTCCGTGGCCTTCGGCATTAAGTATCTCCGGTTCATGGCCTGCGTGCTGATCCTGATGATGATGCTGTTCGTCTCCCGTGGTATGCTTCAGGGCGTAGGCGATGTTAGCATCTGCACCGTCATTACCTTTGTCACCCTTGCGATCCGCATTATTTTTGCATACACCACCGTGGATTTCTTCGGCGCACCTGTCATCTATATCTGCATGGGTCTGGACTTCGCCATTGGCGCAGGCTTCTATGTGATCCGTCTGGCTTCCGGCAAGTGGAAGAAGAAGATTCTTGTGAAGCAGGATGCAGAAGCATAACAAACGGTTTGATAAATACACTTGGAGGCAGCTCAGTTGAGTTGCCTCCTTTTCATAGGTTATGATCAATACACATGCAGGACTGTCAAGGTTATGCCGGTAATGTATATCCACACCTCGGCCGTTTTCTTGCCGGACCAAAGAGACACGAGACAACAAACACAACCTGCCATTAGTACCGTAACGCCCCAAAAGCTCTGAAGCCGCAGCGGCGTAAACCCGAAGCAGTCGATGTACAGAATCAGCTTGCTCAAGGCCGTTACCGCAAAGAGAACGCTTTCGATCAGCAGGACAGTACACATGATTCTCGACGATTTCTTCTCCTTTATAGGGCTCAAGCTGCTGTAGCACACCAACCAGAGAAGGCAGAAATTCAGGCCCATAATGCCGCAGAGTTCAAAGAAACCCTGCCGCGCATACTCTGCCACAGTGAAGCCCTCCGGCAAATTTCGAGCGAAGGCCCCAAACAAATAGCTGCCCTGAACACCGAAGAACAGAAGATAAAACACCACAAAGCAGCCTGTCAATCCTGTCCAGACCCAGTTCGGTACCTTCTTCAGCTTTACCAGAAAGTCTTGAATTCCCTCTTTCTGCACGGTTAGCTTTTCCATCTCTTCCCGATCTGTGCCAACCACCAGCCCAAAGAGATAGGCGCCCACAGGAATGCTGAGCAGAAACCGGAAATAATACTTTCCAAAGCTGCTCAAGTTCAGTTCCACACGAAAATGTTCCAAAAGGCTGCCGAAATTGGCATCCGCCTGTACCAGTAATCTGCCTGCCACAATCAACATGATCGCCGCCAAACACACCGCAAGCAGCGCATAGATGCCTCCAGCAAAACGCTTCTTTTTGGGACCGATCTGACGAATCCCCCACCATAGCACCCGAATACGGAAGAAAGAAAACAAATTTTTCAGCGGATAGGAAATTGCCCCGTGAATAGCGTCAAAGAGGATATAAACGCCGCTTTTCCCTTCCATCAGGTGACCGGACAGGCATAGCATCCAATATATCGCAAAGCAATGGATAAAAAGCCACACGTAACCGCCCCAGACCTGATTGCGTCCAAAAAAACCGCATAGCAGCGTCACCCACATGCATGAAAGCCAGATCCAGTGTTCCTTATTGCGGATATTGCCTCGGAAATACACAAGGCCCGCCGCCGTAAACAGCACACCAAAGGTCACCAGATATATCTCATATATGCCGCTGCTACTGAGGCAAGCCTGTATGTAAATCCATGCTGCCACATAACTGATAATGGCTCCCAGAACCTGACGCAGATCATACTGTTCGTCGATTCTGGATGCTTCCACAGGAACGATGGGATCAGCCTTGTTTGTCGCCATCAAAACTTCAATCAATTCCTGTTTTGTCTTTTCATCCATAAATCACACCTCATTTCATCGGTGCCTCTGCCGCCAAATGGCCACCACATTCAATACCACCGTCACCAGAATCAGCCGTACGGCGCAATAGATGATTCCTTCGATGGTGTCCTCAATGGCGGAGTAATCGGAAAGATCTGTCCTCAGGTTTATTTCACAGAACTGAAAAACCAGAGAAACACTACAGCAAATATAGCTCATCAGTGCAAGCACCTGGCTGTGCTTTGTCTTCCAAATTCCCAGGCCCGCAAAAATCCAGGCCGCCAATCCCAACGCAATGCTTCCCAAATTATATCGGATGATCATGTCCATCGTATTTCCCTCCCATCAGTCATCCCGGAATTCCAAAATATCTCCCGGCTGACAGTCCAGTTCGTGGCACAGCGCCATCAGGGTGGAAAACCGAATAGCCTTGGCCTTGTTATTCTTCAAAATAGACAGATTTGCAGGCGTGATCCCCACCCGCTGGGCCAGCTCACCGGCGGAAATCTTCCGCTTTGCCATCATTACATCCAGATTCACAATGATCTCCATAGGCCCCCTCCTTACACCGTGAAGTCCAGCTCGTCCTTCATGGACACAGCCTGCTCGAAGATATTCTTCACAATGCGTACTATGAGACCCATAAATGCGGCAGCCGCAGCCAGCACCAATAGCGTGGGATAAATCCATGAACCCAACAGACAAATGGCAGCAACAATCATGCAGCACCAGCTTGTCCGACGCATATCTTTCACATTTTCCATTACAAACACGTTTTCTTTCCCAATGCGGCCCAGAATGTTCCACAGGGATTTCAATGTCATCCACGCAGGAACGCTGCATGCGTACAAAACGATCATCATCACAATTCCATCACGTAATCCTCCCAGCACCTTGGATACCGATACAAGATACTTCACCCAGTAGTAGCCCAGCACATCCAGCGTCAGCAGCAACAGGGCAAAAAAGATTACACATACCTTTGACAATATCACACTCTTGTTTTGATTCCAGCTCATACGCCACTCCTCCTTTTGTTGTTTCCACAATAACACAGTATTTTCTGACTGTCAATCTATTTTTATCGTTTCTCGATAATTTTTAATTGTTATTTAAAACACATCTGTTTTTAAGCCCCATTCAATTCCGAAAAACTACGACAAATCAACCATAAATATCGTGGGATTTTTACCATTTTCGTGTATAATTAAGTAGCACAGGGAAAGGAGGCGATGGTGTGCGGGAACAGGATATCATTCAGTTGCTTCAAAGCCGGGATGAGACCGGCATCGAGGCGCTGCTCCGGCACTATGGCCCCCTGATGCGATACGTTATCGCCCCCATACTCTCCAACCCGCAGGATCGTGAGGAATGTCTTTCGGAGGTTGCCCTGCGAATCTGGGAGAAAATTGACCTCTATGATTCCGAGCGTGGCAGTTGGAACGGCTGGCTCACGGCCCTGACCCGAAATACCGCCCTGAACCGTGCAAGACAGCTCCGCAGCATGGACAGGGCAGATATTTCCCCAGATCTCCCCACTCCGGCCCCTACACCGGAAGAAGCCCTGCTACGTCAGGAACGGGAAGCCGCATTGACCCAGGCGCTGAATCAGCTTCCGGACAAAGACCGTCTGCTGTTTTACCGAAAATACTATTACTTACAGTCCACCGCACAAATTGCCTCTGAGCTGGGCATGACCCGGCGTGCTGTAGAGGGTAAACTCTATCGTCTGAAGAAACGGCTTCGGACCCTGTTGGGAGGTGATGCCCATGACGATGCCTGATTGGGGTTCCACGAACGAACAGGACTTTGACCTGCTTCTTAAGAACAGTCTGTCCGAAACGCCTCCCCAATACATTGTCCAGGAAGTGACCCCCTGGAAAAAGGCCATCCGTCTCATTCTTTGGGGACTGGCGCTCCAGGTTATCACCCTGAACTTTCTTTGGCTTGACTATGTTCTTCCCACGGTGGGTCTCGTGTGGATGCTGCTTGGTTTCCGTGCCCTACGGCGGGAAAACCGTTGGTTCCGAATCTGCTGGGGCATAACAATTTACAAGACCCTACTGCAAATTATTGATCTGATCCTCAGCGCCACGATCTATCAGGAGTTTTTGCGTAATACCGCCCTGTTTCAGATTCTGCAAACGCTGACCTCCCTTTTGATGCTTTTGCTGTTCTTCTGTCTCTGGCGTGGTTTCCTGTCCGTCCAGCGAAAAGCAGGCCTGCCGCCCCGTGCAAACAGTGCCGCAGCCATGATCCTCTGGTACGGTATCCTTTATATTCTTGCCCTGTCCAGCTATTCCGGGATCATTCTGACCATCATTATGATCCTCTGCTACATTCTGATGCTCCGCAGCCTCTTCCGTCTGTCCGAAACACTGGATGAAGCCGGTTATGTGGTGGACACCACCCCACCGCATATCCCCGATTGGGCTGTGGCCGCCATCATTGGCATGATTCTCGCCATGGGTATTGCCTTTGGCACCCTGTTCTGCACCGATTATCCCATGGAGTGGAATGTGAAGACAAGCAGCGATCAAACGGAGCTTTCAGAAATCAAAGCACAGCTCACCGACTTAGGCTTCCCGGAACTGATACTTGATGATCTGACCGATGACGACATTTTGGCCTGCCGGGATGCAACTCAGGTGGCGGTTGTGGAGGACAGCTACAATGTGGATGGCGGAGAGGAAGACGTTCTCTGCATTACGGGCATCGCTGTGGAACTTTCCGGTGAAACAGAGCAATGGAAGCTGTTCCATCACTTCCGCTGGATAGAAAATCCCGGCTTCCGTGGCACAGAATGCATTCAGCTTTGGCCCGCCTACCGCCGTTCCGATCACGGCTGGATCAGCGCCGGAGATGCAACAGGTCAGCTTCTTTATGATGACGGTGGACAAACCTATACCGCCTCTTACCACAGTCTGGACAGCACCACCTACAGCTACACCAGTATTTTCTGGGGCGAACAAACCTCCACAGATATCTTTGCCGCCTTCTCCCTGCCCAATCAGGGCGAAAACCACCGGGGCTATGTGTCCTACACCATTGCAGAAGCCTCCGATGGCTGGATCGTGGACAGTTGGATCAATTACTGCCACCAGCAGACGCACCTGCAATACCCTGCCACCACCGCTAAGGAAGCACTGATGCAAGATATCACCACCGGCTCCACGGTCTTTGAGACCATACAGGACGCCCTGCAGTTCACCCCGCTGGAAGATGCTGTGGACTATCTTAATTAAATTGCGATCCCCGATGTTCAGCCTTGAACATCGGGGATCAACTTTATTATCGTTCTTTACACCATGCAAACAGCCCCTGACAGCCCTCCAATACATCCCGGTAGGTCTCATCAAAATTCCCGGTATACCAGGGGTCCGCAATATCACCTTTCCGTTCTGTAAAATCCAGTAGCAAATGAACCTTTCCCTCCGGGTCTCCGCCCAGGATACGGTGTATATTCCGCAGGTTCCATTGGTCCATACCAATAATTAAATCGTACTTCCCGTAATCCCGCTTCGTTATCTGTACCGCACGGTGAGGCACCAGCGGCACCCCCTCCTGCCGGAGCTTCTTCACCGTGCCATGGTGCACGGAATTTCCGATCTCCTCCCGGCTGGTTGCCGCCGAAGCAATCAAGAATTCTGAGCTTCGCCCCGCCTCTTTTACGAGATGGGTCATAACGGATTCCGCCATTGGACTGCGGCAAATATTTCCATGACATACATATAAAATTCTTATCATGTTTCACCCTCCGAGTTATGTCAACCTCACATTGTTAGGAATTGTTCCTGAAACTTCTTTTACATCATACCACATTCACACTTAAAATACTACAAAATCTATTTCGTCCTGCGGCAACTGCTCCCACATTGAGACAACCAAGGACGCTTGCCTGTATTTTCAACCGTGGAAACATAAATATTGCGTCCGAGGTTTTTACATGATATGATTCAAGAAAGAAGCTTCACATGCTTGACTAAGGAGGCACAGCCATGATTATCTACTTTTCCGGTACCGGAAACAGCCGGTTTGCAGCGAGATTTCTGGCAAAGGAACTAAAGGATGAAGTGATTGATGCGGGGTGGCTCATAAAGGCCGGAGAAATCGGGGTATTCCATTCCGAGAAGCCCTGGGTACTTGCCGCCCCCACATATAGCTGGCAAATGCCCCGGCTGTTTTCTGACTTTATCCGAAAATCCATCTTTTCCGGCAGCCGACAGGCTTATTTTGTTCTGACTTGCGGAGGTGAAATCGGTGAGGCTGGAAAATACGCAAAGCTGCTCTGCGAAGAAATGAATCTGGACTACCGTGGAACGCTCCAGCTACCCATGCCGGAAAATTTCATCACTATGTTTTCGGCTCCCGGAGAAGCCAAGATCCGTGAAATGATTGAAGATGCAAAGCCGCTCCTGATGGATGGAGCCCGGAAAATCGAACAGGGTCTCCCCTTCCCGGCTTATAAGGTTGGGCTATTGGACAAGCTCAAAAGCGGCCCCATCAATCAAGGCTTTAACCGCTATTTTCTTAAGGCAACGGGCTATTACGTCACGGATAAATGTATTTCCTGTGGAAAATGCGCGAATCTCTGCGTTCTTAACAATATCCGCATGGTGGATGGACGGCCCGTTTGGGGCAACACCTGCACACAATGCATGGCCTGCATCTGCCGATGTCCCCAGGAAGCCATTGAATACGGAAAGCGAACCCAGGGAAAGGCCCGCTACTATTGCCCAGAAACTGTGGAATAAAAACTGTTATTACACACCCCTGCATCAGAAAAAGCCCTCGCCGAATCATTAACAATTTGGCGAAAACTTTTAACCAGTATGTGATAATTCAATATTCAACAATGAAAAGACCGACCATTCAGATACTTCTCGTATCAAAATGATCGGTCTTATTTGGTGGAGCTGAGGGGAATTGAACCCCTGTCCGAAAGCAACTTGACAGGACTTTCTCCGGGCGCAGACGATTATTTACATTCCCTTGCCGGGGCGGGAACCGTCACCCTTCCCGGTTTGGTAGCTTCATAATGCATGGCACGCGCAAAGCTTTGCGTACGCACGGTCTCCA
>CAZEPQ010000086.1:0-8905 GCA_964514175.1 uncultured Oscillospiraceae bacterium | reverse complement strand
AGATCGTGCCGTCGTTGGTAATGAGAGTTACAGTGTAGGTGTTTGCTGTCCACTGCGCGATGTAAGTTACATCGCTTGCGGGCATCTTCTCAGCCACGGTGGGGTTCCATCCTGCAAAGGTGTGACCCGTTTTTTCGGGATCAGCAGGCTTC
Organism: uncultured Oscillospiraceae bacterium; assembly: GCA_964514175.1. Lineage (GTDB taxonomy): Bacteria > Bacillota > Clostridia > Oscillospirales > Oscillospiraceae > HGM13006. Next base: position 8,753 of record CAZEPQ010000086.1, on the reverse strand, counting down.
GTGATGATATCTTCATACTTCACGGTGGTTACAATCTGTTCGCTGCCGTTGGCAGGATTGAAGGTCAGCTTGTAGCTGTTGCGGGAGTAGAAGATTTCAACCACGGTGGAACCGTCGCCCTTGATTGTCTGCTGAACGATGGGTTCAACAACTGTGAATCCTGCAATGTCGATCTTAATGGCGTTGGTGTCCGTTCCGGTCTTGCCGGTGCGGGTGGTATCGGTTTCGTAAACGTCGTATCCGTTGCCGTCCAGTTTTTCGATCATGTGCTTTACGGTGTAGGAAACGCCATCAGCGGGGTCCCATACCGCCTTCATCGTGACAACTACACCCTGCTCGGAAGCAAGGTTTTTGACCGCCTGCATATCGGAATAGGTTGTCTCGTTATAAACCCATCCGGCGAAGTTATAGCCCTTCACCTTATAGGCATTTGCGTTCAGTGCTTCTTCCTTGTCGTAGGTAAGCGTCTGATCTGCCATCGTTCCGCTGATAAGCTCGCTGTCTGCGGGAACATTTGCCTCATACTTAACGACATAAGTGTTTGCCGTCCACTGTGCCGTGATGGTCACATCCTCTGCGGGCATGGTGGCGGGGATGTCCTTATCCCATTCCTTGAAGGTGTAACCGGTCTTTGTAAAGCCGGTGGGAGCTTCAATAGGCGCACCATACTTGGTGGATGTGGGCGTTGCAGTTGTGCCGTTATCCAGCTTGAAGGTGAGATTGTAGCTGTTGCGGGTATACTTGATCTCAACCACAGTAGAGCCATCGCCGTTGATGTTCACCTGAGTGATCGTCGTGGGAGCCGTAAAGCCCTCAATGGAGATCGCCTCGGCGTTGGTCTTGGTATCGGTAGTACCTGTCTTATCAACGACATTGCCGTACTGCGTGTAATCGCTGCCGTCCAAATCTTCGATCATGTGCTTGACGGTGTACTTGGTATTGGTGTTTGCCGTCCACGTTGCGGTGTATTCACGGTCACCTGTGCTGCCCTTTACGATGGTGACGTCAAGCGCAGCCTCATCAAGTCCGGTTCCCGTCCAGCCTGCGAAGGTATATCCTGCACGAGCGGGATTGATAAGGGTGATACTCTCATTTTCCACAGTATAGTTGACGGGGTTTGTGCCGTTGACTGTTCCTCCAGCTAATTCATACTTGATGGTATACTGGTTAATCGTCCACTTAGCGTAAATTACCGTGTCTTTGGTAATCGGTGTCTCAAAATCAAACTCATTTTGATAGTTTTCATCGGTGTACCAGCCGCCGAAGCTGTAGCCGACCAGCGTGGGATCAGCAGGCTTCACGACAGTGCCGCCCGCAATGACTTCGACTTCCTTCCAATCAAAATCGCCCGTGCTGCTGCGGAAGCAGACCTTGTATACGGGCTCGAACTTGACTGTTTTTGCGGGAACAAACGCATCCTCACCGGTTTTAGTGCCATACGTCGTATACTCTGTATCTCCTATATTGACAGTACCCGATACAGGATTCTTCGGGAGGGTAACGATCTCGTCAGTCATTACAAAGCCGCCGACCGCAAGCGCGCAGTTTCCGGCCACGATGGTCACAGTGCTGCCGCTGACTTTCATCTTGCCGTAGGTGAGAATGCCATAGCTTTCCTCTCCGCTGATGTTGATGTTCAATGTGACGCCGCCGGAGACGGTGAGATTGCCGCCGGAGGTATCCGAACTGCTCAAGGTACGCAGAGCATAACCGGTTCCATCCAAATTGTCCGAATTGTCCGAATCTTCATTCCCCAAAACATTCGTCGCTTCGTCGTCGGCGGCCTCAAATTCCGGATTTTCTAAGGAGACATCAGTATTCATGAAACAAATACCGTAACTGTCTCCGTAGACGTTGACAGTACAATTATCCGCAATGGTGAGATCGCCTTCAACCACATCAATGCCGACGGTTACGTCGGTGATCGTCAGGCTGCCGGAACCGGTGACGGAGAGACTGACGTTGCTGAATATGCCGACACCATTGTTAAGTTTGATGCTGTTTTGGCCTTCCAGCACGAGATTCAGCGTGTCCGTGCCGGAGTAGAAGATGCCGAATGCGACCTCCGTATCCGCGTCGGAGTAGCTGAAGTCGTTGAGGGTGAGGGTGGGGGTGCCATCGACGACCGCGTAGTAGGCGTAGCCGCCGCTTTCGGGTGCGGTAGCGGTAGCCTCTATTGCGTCGTTAACCAGATACTGACCGTCGGTCAGAGGCACGCCGCCTACACAGAGGTTGTAGGAGGTAACAGCCTGCGCCTGACCTACAGTGCAGTTAACTCCTACCTTCTTGGGGACTGTAACAACTTCCTGACCTTGCGCATCAAGCAAAACATACCCGTCCGGCAGAATTAATGAGTAATCATCATCGTCATCTGCGATCGTAACATCTGTCAGATCATCAACATAAATATTGAATTTCAAATTTTCAGGATTCGGATATTGGCTTAAATCCCACTTGCCTTGTCTGTAGGGAAGCGGATAAGAAAATGATCCGCCATTAAAAACAATATTTGAACCGGAAATTGAATCCCGATGCATAAAGTTACCGCCGTTAATTGTAACCGGAACCGTACTCCAACTATCAAAGAAAAGCAATCCCGAATAATTACCGCCGTTAATGGTGAGTGCTGCATTGTCACCTATGTACATAAAGCCGCCTGTATGTTCGCTGACCGTCCCCCAGGAACCGGAAGTGTCGGTAAATGTAACATTTGCGGAACCGGAAAGCGACATAACACCTTCGTATAAACCTTCAAGGGCAAGATCGTAACCATTCAAGTCAATGGTAAAGGTACCCTTGTCAACGGAAATAGTGCTAATATTTCCGGAAATACTGCTGTTCAAACGAATATACGATGCAGTACCGTTTATGCCGGCACTAACAGCGTCGGTAAAGCTGGAGTATGTTTCCTCTCCTGTATCAATAACACCGTTTTCGTTGGCATCGTTCCATGCCAAAACGGATGCCTCACTTGCCGCAAGGCACATCGGTGCCATTGGCAAAAGCATTGCCAAGCACAAAAAGACGCTCAATAGTTTTGTTGCGAATCGTGTTTTTGTTTTCATAGAATTTCCTCCTTGGGAAGACATGTGGAAGGTTCTTTTCCCTCCGTGCTTGGATATCTGCCGCAACCGGCAGGCTTATCAGCGAGGCATCATGGTATGGAATCATACCATGACAAAGGGGTACCCCTTTGTCAGCGATCTCCCGCTGTTTATTAACGTTTTTTGCGGGGTCAGTCCTCCACGTCCTGTCCGTGCAAAAATCCGTGCCATAAATCATGCCTCCTAACTTCTCTTTCACGCTGTGTTTGTATCATATCAATAGTAACATCTTAATTCTAGTAAGAACACTACGTTTTGTCAATAGGGGACATAGTTTTTTCACAAATATTTTGAAATAAAACCTTCAAAACAGCCAGCCCTCTGGCAACGGCACAGCCGGATGTTCTCTTGATGGACCAAACAAATAAACAAGCCCCCAGGAATCACTGTTTCCTGAGCGCTTGTTGTTATTGTGGAAAGTATAGATATCCGAGAGATTTTCACCGCCTCCTCAGACCAAGCTGAGAAGGCGGTATTCTCTTATTACCCAGCAAATTTTTAGAATCAGCAATATTTCTTCACGTTATCAGATCGTCAAGATTTTGTATTTCGTCAAAGTTATTATTCTTGACGATATCCTGTTTTCATTGCAACACAAGGAAAAATTGACGACTTCAATTCGTCATTAAATTTTGAGTTCCAAGCAGCAAAAATCCCGTTCTGACAATTCAGAACGGGATTTTTATTTGAATTAGTAGTTCTCCTTGCGAACCTCAAAGTAGGCCTGAGGGTGGGCGCAAACAGGACAGATTTCGGGAGCCTTGGTGCCAACGCAGATGTGACCACAGTTGCGACATTCCCAAACGGTGACGGTGCTCTTCTCAAACACAGCCTTGGTCTCCACATTGTTCAGCAGGGCGCGATAGCGCTCCTCATGGGTCTTTTCAATGGCAGCTACCATGCGGAACTTGGCGGCCAGCTCGGTGAAGCCCTCTTCATCTGCCTCCTTGGCAAAGGTGGCATACATGTCGGTCCACTCATAGTTCTCGCCCTCAGCGGCGGAAAGCAGGTTTGCGGAAGTGTCGCCCAGGAGACCCAGCTCCTTAAACCACATCTTCGCATGCTCCTTCTCGTTGTCAGCAGTCTGCTGGAAGATGGCTGAGATCTGCTCGTAGCCCTCCTTCTTCGCCACACTGGCAAAATAGGTATATTTGTTTCTTGCCTCACTCTCACCGGCAAACGCGGCAAGCAGATTGGCCTCGGTCTTAGTGCCCTTATAATCCATAGTAAAAGTCTCCTTTCAATTCAGGTTATCAGACGCCTTCATCATAGCAGTTTTAAAAATAAAGTCAAGCTCTATTTTCCCCCTGCCGCAATCTGGTTTATACCCGCCAAATTACCCCAATCGTTCTTTTTCCTTGACAAATCCGGCATTCATGCTATAATGGTATCAAAAAGTTACAAATTGATTTCAATTTCTACAGCTTTTTGTTTTCTTTTTGAGATTTCCCGGAGGTACATTCCATGAAAACCAAACAGAGGAAAAAAGCCCGACGAATCAATTGGGGCACATTCGTTCTTGTGCTGGCAATGTGCGCCATGATCGTCTCCTATTTTGGACTGGTCGCTTCTGCCACATGCACCTACACCATTACCGATGGCACCCAAACCATCGAGATATCCAGCAAAGCTACGGATATCGACACCATTTTGGCTGAGGCAGGCATCTCTCTGAGCGAGACTGACCAGGTCACCGTCACCGGCGGCTCCTCCAAGACCTATGTGGAAATACAGCGGAGCCAGATCGTGTCCGTCCAGTACGGCACAGCCCAGCTCACTGCCACCACCTATGGCACCACCGTTGGCGCGCTGCTGAATGAAATGGACATCTGTCTTTCCCAGGGTGACACCATTACCTCCCAGGGTGCCCCCGTCTCCGTGGCATCGGAAACCTACGACGGCATGGCCCTGGAGATCGGCACCACTGTCACCGAGACCCGCTCTGAGCTGGTCTCCGTCCCCTACGAGACTGTCACATATCTGGACCCCACCCTGGAATCCGGCAAGACTGAGGTCAAAACAGCAGGCGTGGAGGGTACCAATCAGCTTATTTACGAGGACATTTATGTGAATGGTCAACTGACCGATTCCATCCTCTCCGCCACTACCATGGTGGAAGCTCCAGTGGACGAGGTGATCCTGGTGGGCTGTATGGAAGCCCCCGAGGAAGAAGAGATTGCCGTGGAGATCTATGTGGAGCCCGAGCCGGAACCGGAACCCGAGCCGGAGCCCGAACCCGAGCCGGAAGTTTCCTATACCCCTGCTCCCAGCTACACACCGGAACCCGAGCCGGAACCTGAACCGGAGCCGGAGCCGGAGCCGGAGTCCGAACCGGAGCCCGAGCCGGAACCCGAACCGGAATACTCCGCCCCCACCACCAGTGGCAACACTATCACCACTTCCAGCGGCGAAGTCATTTCCTACTCCAAGGCCATTTCCGTCACCGCAACGGCCTACACCGGCGGCGGCATCACTGCCACCGGCACCAATGCCCGGTACGGTGCCATTGCTGTAGACCCCAGCGTGATCCCCTACGGCACAAGAATGTACATCGTTTCTGACGACGGCAAGTACATCTACGGCTACGCCACCGCCGAAGACTGCGGCGGCGCCATCAAGGGCAATAAAATCGACCTTTACTACGACAGCTACGACACCTGCATTCAGTTTGGCAGAAGAAGCTGCACCGTGTACATCCTTGACTAACTGAATTTCTGCGCTTCGTTTTGGCGGAGCGCAGTTTTTCTTGTCTTTTCGCCTGACAGCGGGTATAATAAATGTGAAAAGGTGGGATAAACCATGAATTTATGTGATATCAATGTAATCAAGCCCCTGCTTCAAAAGCACGGCTTTCGTTTTTCCAAATCCAAGGGCCAGAACTTTCTGACCCAGAGCTGGGTGCCCCGTGAAATCGCCGAGGGTGCCGGCATTGACGAGACCTGCGGCGTTCTGGAGGTAGGCCCCGGCATCGGCCCCCTGACCCAGGCCCTTTGCGAAAATGCCGCAAAAGTAGTCTCCGTAGAGGTGGACACCACCCTGAAGCCCATTCTGGCAGAGACCATGGCAGATCAGGACAATTTCACCCTGATTTTTGGGGACATTCTCAAGACCGATATCCCCGCACTGGTGGCAGAGCATTTCCAGGGCCTTCGTCCCATGGCCTGCGCCAATCTGCCCTACTACATCACCTCTCCGGTGCTGTCCGCCCTGCTGGAATCGGGGTGCTTTGAATCTGTTACCGTCATGGTTCAGAAGGAAGTGGCCCAGCGCATCTGTGCCCAAGCCGGCAGCAAGGACTACAGCGCATTTTCTCTGTTCTGCCAGTATTATTCCGAGCCGGAGATTCTGTTTGACGTGCCCCCCTCCTGCTTCATTCCCCAGCCCAAGGTGACCTCCGCTGTCATCACCCTGCGCTGCCGCCAGGAGCCCCCCTGCCCCATCGCCGATGAAAAACTGTTTTTCAAAGTGGTCAAGGCCAGCTTCGCACAGCGCCGCAAGACTCTGGTGAACGGCCTTTGCTCCGGATTTGGCAACCTCACCAAGGAGCAGGTCATCGAGGCTGTGGTGGCCGCAGGTCTCCCGGAAACCGTCCGGGGCGAGACTTTGGACATTCCCGGATTTGCAAAAGTTGCGGAGGAGATTGGGAAGCGGCTGTGACTTATTTGGAAAGGAGCGTACTATGCGAAGAATTTCCAGACCAGTATTTATAACATTTTCTTTATAATCGCACTTCCACTTCGTCCCCAATGACCATGGAATCCTCCGTGACGATGCAGTCCACCGCCATAACGGACACCCCCGCCGCAGCGGCCTCCCGAAGGGCCCTGCCAAAGGCCGGGTCCGTTGCGTCGTTGGGCTCCAGCCATTTCACCGGCTTCATCTGTATGACAAACAGCACCCCAGCGTCAAAGCCTGCCTCCTTCGCCCGAATCAACTCCCGCAGGTGCTTCGCTCCCCGCTCCGTGGGGGCATCGGGGAAACGGCAGACTCCGTCTTCCTCCAGAGTCACCCCCTTGACCTCCAGATACATCCCCTTGCCTTGCCGTTCCAAATAGAAATCGAATCGGGAATCTCCGAAGGTCTTTTCCGGCCGGATCAGTTCCGCCTCGCCAAGGCCTCCGTTTTGAAGCCACTCCTTCACTGCAGCATTGGGGGCCTGAGAATCCATGTTAATGAGGTAGTCCCCCTTCTGAACGGTGATCAGGTCATACTTTGTCTTTCGGTTGGGATTGTGGGACAGCTCACACCAGACCTTTGCCCCGGGGGGCAGCAGTTCCCGACACCTGCCCGTGTTCTTCACATGGACGATCTCTTCCCTGCCGCCCATGTTCACATGGGCCACAAATCGGTTGGGCCGCCGTAGAAACTCTCCCGGCACCATGGTTCCATACTTCATAATTTTGCTCCATTCAAAAAACGCCGGCGGGAAATTCCCGCCGGCAGCAATTTTTTATTCTGCGGTTTCTTCCTTGGGGGTGGTCTTCGGCTCACCGTAGTCTTCGCCGTAGGTCTCCACCCGGATGGATTCGATGATGATATCCTCTCTGGGCTTATCGTTGGAGTTTACATCACACTGTGCCAGCTTCTGAAGGATATTCAGACCGGAAAACACCTTGCCAAAGGCTGCATACTGTCCCTGAAGGCTGTCCTTATCCTCCAGAAGGATAAAGAACTGGCTACCTGCAGAGTTGTAGGCCTCGGTGGTATCCTCACCGTTGCTGGAGAAACGTGCCATGGCAATGACGCCTGCCTCCATCTGGATGTCATTTTTCTTAAAACCGTTGTCGGTAAACTCGCCCTCGATGGTATAGCCGGGGCCGCCGGTGCCGTCCGCATTGGGATCGCCGCCCTGAACAATGAAGTCCTCCACCACACGATGGAAGGTCAGGCCATCATAGAAGCCGGAATTTGCCAGAGAGATGAAGTTTGCCACCGTATTGGGGGCCTGATCGGGATACAGATAGATGATGATCTCATCGCCGCCATCCAACGTCAGGGTAGCCATAGGGTTCTTCTTGCTGCCGCCGCAGCCTACAAGGCAAGTAGCCAGCATACATACCGCCAAAATCAAGGCGAGGATTCTTCTCATTCGTTTCATTTCTTGTTCCTCCAGTGCTGCCCGTTTCTCTCGGGCATAAGGGATTTGTCTTATAATATACCAAAAAACTTGAATGTTTGCAACCAATTGATTGTGATTTTTCACATAAGATTCGCATAATATTCCCATCGTCTGAGAAATTCCCCAAAATTGGTAAGTCCCCAGCTCAGAAATTCCATTCCGCCCTTGAAATATGAGCGATTTTATTATATGATTGTACTATGCTATTTAGTGTTTTGCCTTGCTAAAGAGGGCAGCACAGGAAATGGAGGAACCATTATGGCACTTACCAAGAACATCAAGGTCAATACCTGGCTGGATGAAGTCATTGCCCTTGTAAAGCCCGACGCTGTGGAACTCATCACCGGCGATGAGGCGCAGCTGGCCCGACTGCGGGCAGAGGCCGTATCCACCGGCGAATTCATTGAGCTCAATCAGGAAAAGCTTCCCGGCTGCTATCTCCACCGCTCCGATCCCACGGACGTGGCCCGTGTCGAGGGCCGCACCTACATCTGCTCCCGCAAGGAAGAGGATGCAGGCCCCACCAACAA
>CAZEPQ010000085.1:0-8910 GCA_964514175.1 uncultured Oscillospiraceae bacterium | reverse complement strand
ATCCAGCGGATAGGCTTGTCCTGGAGACCGGATACCCGGGCATTTTCTCTGGCCCAGGCCACCATGCCCTTGGCTGCATCCACATGGCAGACGCTGGCACCCGCTGCGGCACAGGCCAAAGTGGCACCGCCGGTATAGGCAAACAGGTTCAGCACATTGATGGGACGTCCCGCATTGCGGATCTTGTTCATGCACCAGTCCCAGTTGGCAGCCTGCTCCGGGAAAATACCGGTATGCTTGAAGTTCATGGGCTTGACCTGGAACCGAAGCTCTTTGTACTGAATTTCCCACTTTTCCGGCAGTTTCTTAGTGTTCCACTGCCCGCCGCCGGTGTTGCTGCGGGCATAGCGGGCATTGTATTCATGCCATCCCTTATGATTTTTGGGAGTCTGCCAGATCACCTGAGGATCGGGACGCACCAGGGTGTACTTGCCCCAGCGTTCCAGCTTCTCCCCTCCGGTGCAGTCCAGCACCTCGTAATCTTTCCAATCCCTTGCGATCCACATACTTTTATAACTCCTTACTGGACACGGACAGCGGAGGTCTCAGGCTCTGCCTCTCCGTCTTCTCCGTCCTCTTCATCTTCGTCGTCATCACGGCTGCTTGCAGAACTGCTGGTGCCGTGCTCGGAGCACACCTCATTTACCGGGTCAAGGGTGTCGCATCTTGCTTCGCTGTAGCCGGTCTGCTTCACCAGATAACCGATGCAGTACTGCTGGTCGGCCACCACAATACCGGCAATTGGGAACTGGCGGGAATAGTTCAGCATACCCACCTTTTCCACATTTCCATCTTCGGCGCAGTCCTCATTTGCCACATGGCTGACACCGTCCACCGTACAAACGCTTTCCTCCACATGGATGCTGCAATACTCGCCGGGAATATCCTCTGTGGAGAGCAGAACCGTGGTGGATCTGTCTCCACGAATATCCTTGTAGCACCAGTCTGTGCAAAGCAGACCGCTGTCCGCACAGACCTCTACCTCCACAAAATTGGAGGGCTTTTCAAAGGTTGCATAGGGTTTCGTCTCATGGACCAGGCTCATAACCTTATTCCACAAAACACAGGAGGGATTGTCGATGTTTTCATCCGTCAAAATGACCTCCTGGGGCTGGTCGTAACCGCACCATACCACTGCGGTATAATAGGGGGTGTAGCCCGCAAACCAGCGGTCCTTGTCATCGCTGGTGGTACCGGTCTTACCGGCCACAGCCATGTTGTTGAGCTGCGCCTCCACAGCGGTGCCGTCCTCTACGGTTTCCTCCATCATATAGGTGAGGTAGTAAGCCGCGGTCTCGCTGAGGACCTCCCGGGTGGACTGGGTATTATCCAGCACCAGATTTCCTTCGCTGTCCAAAACCTTGGTGTAGGTTCTGGATTCCCGGTATTCGCCGCCATTTTCAACGGCAGCATAGGCAGTCGCCAGATCACGGATGGTAACGCCCTGTACCGTGCCGCCCAGAGCCAGAGACCACAGGCTCTTATCGGTATAGGTTACGCCGCCCAGCTCGTATTCGTCCACCAGGGTATCCAATCCCATCTCGTTGATAGCATAGCTGTAGGCGTAATCCACTGTCAGTTCATCCAGCACCTTCACCGCCACAGTGTTGGTGGATTTCTTCATGGCAGTAAGAATGTTTGTAAGACCACGGTAAGTGTTATCCTCATTCTTGGGCCATGCTTCGGAACCGAAGCTGTAGGGAGTATCGTCATAGACGGAGGCCGGGGTAATCAGGCCCAGATTCAGCGCGGGGCCATAAACCGTCAGTGGCTTCATGGTGGAACCGGGAGACAGCAGGCTCTGGGTGGCACGGCTCCAGTTCAGGCTGCCCTCCTTCTCGCCCACGCCGCCTACAATGGCGGCAACGTCACCGGTGGCATTGTCGATAATGACGATGCCGGACTGAAGCTGCTGATAAGCGCTTTCCGTCTCGGGAATGTTTTCAAGGTTCTCATAGATCTCCTCCGCCGCATTCTGGACGTCGGGATCAATGGTTGCATAGATCTGATAGCCGCCGCTGGTAACCATCTGGTTAATGACCTCGGTATCGTAGCCGGTGGCTGTAGCCAGATCGTTTACCACATCACGGATGACCTGATCCACAAAGTAGGAATAATAATTGGAATCGTCGTCGGTTGCTTCGATGCCGCTTTCCGCATAGGTAAAGACCAGTTCCTTGCCCATAGCGGTATCATACTGGTTCTGGGTAATATACCCCTGCTCCAGCATTGCCTCTAGGACATATTCCTGGCGCTCCTTATTTTTCGCCTTGGTAGAATCGCTGATATAGGGGTCATACAGCGAGGGGTTATTGGTAATGGCGATCAGGCTTGCACATTCGGCCAGATCAAGCTCCGATACGTCCTTGCCGAAGTAGGTGTACGAGGCAGTACGAACACCGTAGGACTGTTCGCCCAAATATATGGTATTGAGATACCATTCCAATATCTCTTCCTTGGAATATTGTCGTTCCAGCTCCAACGCTCTGAATATTTCCACCAGCTTCCGTCGAACGGTGACCTCCTTGTCGTTGGTCAGGTTTTTGATAAGCTGCTGGGTCAGGGTAGAACCACCGTAGAACTTCTTCACGTTCAGGAACAGGTTTACAGAAGCAGTGGCGCTTCGAAACCAGTCGACACCGTTATGCTCGAAGAAACGCTTATCCTCGATGGCAACGGTGGCATAGATCAGCTCCGTAGGGATCTCGTCATAAGATGCCCAGATACGGTTCTCGTCGCCGTAGAGGTTCTGCAGCGGCTCATAAGAACCGGTATCCTTGTCCTCATAGTAGATCACCGAGGTTTGGTTAAGCCGGAAGCTGTCCAGGGAGAAGGATACCTGGGGCATCAGATAGTTTCTAAGATAAGCCGCAAAGATACACGCGAATATAAGCAGGCTAAGGAAGCCGATCAGAATGATCGTCCCCAGCGTCTTACCAAATACACGGAATATACTGCCCACAATTCCGCGTCCTCTTTTTTCATTGTATTCCATATCTGGAGCACCTCCGGATTTATTCTTTCCATCTTTATTATGACAGCGCCCAAAAAGCTACCTTCAAATGGGCGCAGATACACGTTTAATATATTATATCACAGTCTGTCAATGCACCCTCCCGCTTTTTTCAGTTTTTCCGCTGTTTTTTTCTTCGTTCATTTTGCAAATTTTTTATGAACTGCCATTTGGCCCCTCCATGAAAATTTTTTCGCTGCAAAACATAGGATTTTTCGCCGTCCTTTTGGCAAAATTGCCATACAAACGGTTCTTTTGGGGGTAAAAATTTGCCCATGTTGAAAATTGGGACTTGATTTTCTTCCGCCGTGGCATTACTATATGCACATAATCAAAAAATCCGCATATGCTATAGCCGGAAGGAGATTTCCCATGAGTGATTTTGGCGATAACATCATTTCTATCAGTGACGAAGACGGCAACGACTTCGACCTGTTGATCCTGGACGAAGCCGATCTGAACGGCGTCCACTATCTGGCCCTGACCGAGGCCACCAACCCCGAAGAAGAAGAGAACCTGGAGGTCATCATCCTCAAGGTAATCAAAGACGAAGAAACCGGTGAAGAACTTCTTTCCACCGTGGACAGCGAGGAAGAGCTGGAGGCCATCTATCAGATCTTTGAAGATCAGATGTTCGCCGATGACGATCCCCTGCCCGAGGATGACGACGAAGAATAAGGCGTATTCCCCCCTGCTTGGTGCGTGATGGACCCCGTTAAACCCACATTATAACTCCGGGATGCTGTACTCCCGCTGCTGTTTGCAGGCCTCCTGCTGGACTTGTCCGCAGACGTTGGAAGCAGTTTCGGCAGCGGGGAGGCGACCCACCTGCCCTTGCGTGCAGGTTATAATTGGGTTCACACGGCCAAAGCGGGGCTTTTTTTGTCTTTTATGCTGAAAACTTTATGTGATTTCCAGGAATTTTTTGATTTCACTTGCAACAGGCCATTTTTTAAGCTATAATTAGGTCTGTTTATTTTGTACAGGAGAGGACTGACCCCAAATGAGCGCATCCAGAGAAAAGCGTCTGCGCCGCGAACTCCGTGAAGCGGAAGTAAATCCCGATATTGTTAGTAAGGAAAAGAAAAAGAAGAAAAAGACCTACATGAGCCAGGCCAAGGCCAAGAAGATCCGCAGTGCCATCGGCTCCGCCGCAGCCATCCTGCTGGTCGTTTTCTTTGCCCTGCTGATCTTTGTCAACAGTGGATACATGCAGACTCATGCAACCGCTTTGACCGTTGGAAACCACAAACTGACCCCTGTGGATTTCAACTATTATTACCAGGATACTTATTACAATCTCTACAGCTCCTATAATTCCTACGGCATGTGGGATTATGTTGTAGATACCACCCAGGACATCACTGATCAGGAGTGCCTGCTCAGCGAAGACGGCGGCACCTGGGCCGATTACATTACCGAAACCGCAGCAGCTTCCGCTATGCAGATCTATGCCCTGTATGACGCTGCTATGGAAGAGGGCTTCACTCTGGACGAGGAAACTCAGGCCAGCGTGGACAGCACCCCCGACAACCTGGCCATTTACGCCGAAGCCTATGGCTACGACGATACCGACGAGTATCTCGAAGATTCCTACGGTAAGGGTGCCACTGTGGAGAGCTACATGAACTATGTAGAGGTTCAGCAGATCGCCAGCGCCTACTCCACCGCCAAGGGCGAGAGCTTTGAGTATACCGACGATGTGCTTCAGGCATACTATGACGAACACAGCCAGGACTACGACAAGGTGAGCTACCGTGTCTTCACCGTCACCACCGAAGACGACGACACCGATGCCGCCAAGTCCACCGCCGACGCCATGGCTGCCGAGCTGGATTCCACCGAAGAGAGCTTCATCAAGGCCGCTCTTTCCTACGCTCCTGAGGACAGCAAGGAATCCTATGAGGATGAGGATTACACCCTCCGCAAGTACACCTACGCAAACACCAGCACCGACTATGCTGACTGGCTCTTCTCCACTGAGCGACTCCCCGGCGAGTCTCAGGTATTTGCCACCTCCACCGGCTATGCAGTTGTCATGTTCGTGGAGAGAGACGAGAACGATTACAAGACCGTGGATGTCCGCCACATCCTAGTTCAGGTAGAGGCAACCGGCGACGACGGTGAATCCACCGAGGACGACTGGACCGTATGCAAGGAAGCCATTGACGAGATCGAAGCCCTGTGGATCGACTCCGAGATGAGCGAGGATGCCTTTGCTCAGCTAGCAAACGAGTATTCCGAGGACACCGGCTCCAACACCACCGGCGGTCTCTATGAGGATATCTACAAGGGTACTATGGTCGCTGAATTCGAGGATTGGTGCTTTGACGAAACCCGTCAGATCGGCGATACTGGCATCGTAAAGACCGATTACGGCTATCATCTGATGTACTTCTCCGGCACTGGCGAGGAATACTTTAAGACGCTGGCAGACTCCAGTAAGCGCAGCGAGGACTACAATGCCTGGTATGAGGAATATTCCGCAGATTACGAAGCCAAGACCAAGACCGTGGGCCAGTGGTTCTGCAACAAGGAACTGCCCACTCTCGCTTCTACTTCCAGCTATAGCTACTAAAACTCACAGGGCGTGCTGTTATCAGCACGCCCTGAATCATTCATTGACACGATTGGAGGAACTATGGAACAATTTATGCGGGAAGCCATGTTCTACGGCCCGGAAGCTGTGGAAAAATTAAATGGAATGCACGTCATGGTACTTGGCATCGGCGGCGTAGGCAGCTATTGTGCGGAAGCCCTGGGCCGTGCCGGTATCGGCAAGCTCACCCTGGTGGACAACGACACCGTAGGACTTACCAATCTCAATCGGCAGCTCTGCGCCCTCCATTCCACTCTGGGCAAGTATAAATCCGACGTCATGGCAGATCGTCTCCGGGACATCAACCCGGAAGCGGAGATCACCTCCCTGCCCCGTCTGTACAGCGAGGATGTGAAGGAGGATTTTTTCTCCCTTCAGCCCGACTATATCGTGGACTGCATCGACCTGGTTTCCTGTAAGCTGAGCCTGATCCAGACCGCAAAGGAACGGAATATTCCCATTATTTCCGCCCTGGGTACCGGCAATAAGCAGGATCCCACCCGGTTCCGCATCTGCGATATCTCAGAAACCACCTTCTGTCCCCTGGCTCGGGTCATGCGGAAGGAGCTTAGAAATCGCGGCATCCTCCATCACACAGTGCTGTTTTCTGACGAGCCCGCCATTACCCCCATCGCTTCGGAGGAACCCCCTCCCGGCAGACGAAGCACCCCCGCGTCCCTCTCCTGGGTCCCCTCCTGTGCAGGACTTATGATGGCAGGCTATGTGGTCCGGGATATCATCGGCGCACTTTAAATATGTATAAAAGCATCCCTCCCGCGGCAAACTGCCATGGGAGGGATTTTTGTGAAATCATCATATAAATGTGCCATCTCCGGGGCGGCAGCCGGAGCCGCCAACGGACTTTTCGGCGCAGGAGGAGGCATGATCCTGGTGCCGCTGCTGACCCGCTGGTGCGGTTTGGAAGATAAAAAAGCCTTTGCCACCTCCATCTCCATCATTGCGCCGCTGTGCATCGTATCCATTGTGGTATACTGTCTTCAGGGCAGCATGGAGTTTTCGACGGCGCTGCCCTACCTGATCGGCGGCTTTTTCGGTGGACTTTTGGGTGGAAAGCTGTTCAAAAAGATCCCCGCAAAGTTTTTACACAAAGCCCTGGGGCTTATCATTATATACGGCGGACTTCGGAGCATCCTGGCATGAGCTTTCTGTGGGCCGTTTTGGCAGGCTTTGTGACCGGCATTATCTCCGGCTTTGGCATCGGCGGCGGTACCGTCTTAATGGTATACCTCACCGCGATCCTGGATCTGGGGCAGCGCACCGCCCAGGGCATCAATCTGCTCTATTTCCTCCCCACTGCGGCGGCAGCCCTGATCATTCACAGCAAAAACCGATATGTGAAATGGAAATCGGTGCTTCCTGCCGCTGTCTTTGGCTGTATCACCGCCGGAATTACCAGCTATTTTGCTATGAATATGGATCTGGGGCTTCTGAAAAAGCTGTTCGGTGGATTTTTGATCATAACAGGACTGATGGAATTGTTCAAAAAAGTTAAGACGTAGGGTGCCTTGAACTCCCCCAAATTATTCGTTGGTGCTGTCTCAAAACATTTTTCGGAAATACCTGTGCATTTTCATCTGCACATATCCTGCCTTCTCATAACATCCATGGGCCGGCAGACGTTCTGCGCCGGAATCCAGCCGAATTCCGGCCGCCCCGGTTCCTTCCGCCCAACACTCCCCTGCCCTTAAAAGTGCAGAAGCAATGCCTTTTCTACGAAATTCCGGCAGTACCGCCAAGCAGAGTACATTTTTCATATGCGGAAAATATAGACAATCATAATCATGCAGATGAATATACCCAACAGCCGCACCGTCATACTCTGCCACAAATATCCCGTGACCGAGGTTCTCCATGAGCATACACAGCTTATTTTGAGTCTCTTCCCGCGGATAGCTGTATCCCATTACCTCCGCATTGATCTTGCAGATAGCTTTCACATCCTCGCTCTTAGCCTTACGCACAAAAATCATGTTATTCCCTCCTCAGCCCTATCATACATCGCATCGAAAATAAACACTTCGACATTC
The DNA here is from genome assembly GCA_964514175.1 of uncultured Oscillospiraceae bacterium. Taxonomy (GTDB): domain Bacteria; phylum Bacillota; class Clostridia; order Oscillospirales; family Oscillospiraceae; genus HGM13006. The sequence goes on along the minus strand of CAZEPQ010000085.1, from coordinate 1,250 downwards.
CTGCCCAAAATTGTGCAAAAACTGCGCGGATTTGAAGTCCACGCAGTTTTTGATATACTATTCCGCTTTCTTTTTTCGGCGCAGAACCAACAGGCATAGAAGTAAACCAATAAAAAAGCCGCCCATGTCGATCCATACGTCCCGGATGGCACCGCTTCGACCTTCCACAAACAACTGAATGGTTTCATCCACCAGCGATACGCCCAGTCCGCAGAGGATCACCTGGGAATTGGGCCACTTGTGAATGTATCCGATCAGGCAAAGCTCCACGGCTAAAGCGGCAAATTCCGTCATGTGGGCCAGCTTCCGAAGCAGTCCGTCTCCCTCCGTTTCCTCCATGACTCCAAACAACTTACTAAGAAGCTCTTTTACAAAGCCACTGAAGGCACCGGAAACTGACGCGGGCATCAGGGAGTTGCCCCAAATAAAGGCCACCGTGATCCCAAGGATCGCATATAGCCATTTTTTATGCTTCACAATCATCCCTATTACCCCAAAAAGCGCAGATACCCTTCCAAAATCAGCGAGGCTGCCACAGCATCCACATTTTTCTTATGCTGCTTCATTTTTTTGCCTCCGGCGGAGAGAATATTGTGGGCCTCCACCGTGGTGCGGCGCTCATCCCAGAGGATCACCTCCATGCCGGTCTTTTCCTCCAGCATTTTGGCAAACTCCCTATACAGAGCCGCTCTGGGGCCCTCTGTTCCATCCATATTTTTCGGGAACCCCATTACCAGCCGCTCCGGCTTGTGCTGCTGAACCAGAGCCGCCACCTTATCCGCAGCCTTCTCCCGATTCCACTCCGAAACCACCGTGGTAAAGCCCACGATCATCCCCATCATATCCGAAACTGCGACGCCGGTACGGGCATCGCCGTAGTCAATGGCCATTACTTTCATATGAAACACGCCTCCTTTTCACCTAGTATAACATATTGCGAAGCCACCCGCAAGAACCCACGAGATATTGCGCTTTTCCCTGCAATTTCAGGAAAAAATATAAAAATTCTTATTGACATCGGCTTGACAGCTATGATACAATAGCTCTACCTGTGAATTCGGGCTTTTTTTGTGTGCCCGTTTTCAGCTGCGCCGGCCAAAAGGCCATTCAAATTTACTATGAGCACAGTGATACAGGGAGGCAATTTTAAGGAGGTGCCGAAATGCGCGTTAAAGTAACCCTCAGATGCAGCGAATGCAAGCAGAGAAACTACAACACCATGAAGAACAAGAAGAATGACCCCGACCGTC
>CAZEPQ010000084.1:0-8918 GCA_964514175.1 uncultured Oscillospiraceae bacterium | reverse complement strand
CGGGTAGCCTTGCCGTAGCAGTTCTTGAAGGTCATGGGCTGCACGCCGGTGCAGATCAGGATGTAGTCGGGGGTATAGAACTCGCAGTTCTCGAACAGATCGGTAACGCCGCCGTCGCCGTATGCGATATAGCCGGAGTTGGCCATAGTATAGCCCCAGGTCTTGCCGCCCACGGTCTTGGTGGCGGTGTATTCCTTGCCCTCCTGGGCCTCTTCCACATAGCCCACACCTGCCAGAGAGTTCTTGACAGTCAGGGAGGTGGGAACCTGGCCGGAGTCAGTGGACAGGGGTGCCCACTTCTCAGCAACCACGACACAGTTGTCATAGACGACCTGGCCCTGATCCAGCACGTTGGTGGCACGGCAGTTGCCGTCCAGGCTCAGTGCGAAGGGAACAGTCTTCATCATGGGAACAGACAGGCTGCGGAAATCCTCGTCATAGGGATCTCCGTCGTAGGAATCAATGACAGAATCCTTTACCAGCACATGGCTCTTGCCGCCGACCCAAACAGCGGAGCGGATAGCGCCTTCCACATGGATGCGGGAATCGGTCATGGTAACATCAGCATCGCCGGTGGTCATAACGCCTGCGCCGTAGCCCTGGAAGTCATTGCCGCCGTGACCGATGAAGGTCAGGTCAGCGTTTTCGATCTCGTACTTGCCGCCGGTGACCATAACGCCGTTGAACATATGCTGCTTGTCCACGATCTTCAGATCCTTGGCCTTTGCGCCGTCATATTCGCCGCCCATAATTGCAGCCTTGACGCTCTTCTCCTCCACGATCTTGCCGTCCTTCACCATGAGGGCAGCACGGAAGTGGTGGGTGTGCTCACCGCCGGGGCCGCCGGTGGTCTTGGTGTGAGCGTCAGTCAGAGACAGGGTCACGTTTTCATAGGTACCGGGCTTCATGTTTGTGCCCACGCCGGAAACGGTCATGGTCAGTTCCTTGCCTGCGGGAGCCACATAAACCTCGTCCTCACCGATGGTGAAGGAAGCCAAGGTAGCAGGCTCGGCAACGATCTTCAGAACAGGCAGTCCGTCCTTGCCTTCCTTCAGAGCTTCCACCAACTGTACGCAGGCCTCGTCCAGAGTGGGGCCGGCGGGAACATATGTGGTGGTCTTCTTACCCAGCTTTGCAGCCTTCTCAGCCAGAGCCTTCAGGGCTTCGGGAGCAGCAGGCGCATCAGCCTTTACGAAGAACTTGTCCCCCTGGTTGGTTACGTCCAGGATGTCCAGGCTGTAGCACAGGCCCACAGCTTCCTTGTTCTGAACCTTATCCCAGTCGCCCAGCTCTTCCACATTTCCGGGCTTGGAGGGACCAAAGCCGGGAGGGCCTCCGGGACCGCCAGGACCACCGGGGCCACCAGGACCGCCAGGGCCGCCCATACCGGGCATACCGGGCATGCCGGGCATACCGCCGGGGCCGCCGGGACCACCCATGCCAGGCATTCCACCGGGGCCGCCAGGACCGCCGGGACCACCGGGGCCACCCATGGGGGGCATACCGCCCATGCCGGGACCATCGGGAGACATGAATTTATGAAGAAGTTCCATAATTGTTTACCTCCTAAATAAAGTGGTTTTATCATACCACAAAAGTCACTTTAACGCAATGCTTCGGTTTCAAAACTTCGGTGGCAATATTGTGCCTATAGGCGCAATATTTGCTCTTTGTTTCCGCACCGCAGGGTACATAGGACACAAAAGGGGCCTCTGTCGGTGAAAACGTACTGCAGTATGAATCCCCCCACCACTCTGCGGCCCACGCAGAAAAAACAGGACACAGATTACTCCGTGTCCTGCTGTTGATCCGTATTATCATTAAGTGCAAATGCTCTAAGCAGGTTATTAAGCATATCATTGGCAATTTTATATTGTTCCGGCGTCAATCGGCCAAAACGCTCTGCCAATGCCGCAACATCATTCTCCGAACCGCTTCCAAATAGAATTCTGTCGCTGGAAATGGATAACGTCTCGCACATTTTAAAGAGAGTAAATAATGAGATTCCGGAGGTTCCACGCTCAATTGCGGACAAACTTTTGGGGCCAATTCCAATCATTTCAGAAAATCTTTCCTGTGTCAGTCCCGCACGTTCCCGTTCTCTCTTGATGTTTGTGCCTATTACAGAATAAAGTTCCTTTTTGCTATTCATGGATACACCGCCTTTTACCATTAGTTTATGTAATGGCGATGTTGACATAAACTATGTGCCAGCATTATAATTGTAATTGTATTGGCATTACTAGCAAAATAGCGGGAATTCGGGAGGTAATTTATGGGAAAAACCTGCTTTTTTATCGGCAGCCACGATGCCCCGGAGCGCATTATGGAAGTCCTTCAAGGCTCTGTGGAACTGCATATTATTGACGATGGCGTTACGGACTTTTATGTCGGCTACCACGGAAATTTTGACCGCATGGCAGCCCGGGCCGTCATATGTGCCAAACAAAGCCACCCACACATTCGATTGATCCTTGTTCGTGCCTATCACCCTTCTCAGCATCGCTTTGCTCTGCCGGACGGCTTTGATGAATCCGTATACCCCGAAGGGCTGGAGCTTGTACCCAGAAGGCTTGCCATACTAAAGGCAAACCACCTAATGATCGACCGGGTAGACCACCTCATCACCTATGTGGATCAGGTGGCGGGAAATTCAAAGAAACTGGTTGGCTACGCCAATCGGCGTAAGAATCAAGGAACGCTGAAAATCGAGGACATTTACAAAGCCGCACTGTACACACAGAAGCCTTGGAATTTAGACCCTGCAAGGACCGTTCTTTTGACATCACGGGACGACAGCGTTGTGGAAAAACAGGCTGTTGTGGAAGCTCGAATGCGAGAGCTCATCTCAGACGGTTTTCGGGTCATGATCGCGGACCTTTCAGCGCCCTTTGGGCAGATGGCAATGGAGGTTCTTCCGCAACTTAGAAAATATGATGCGGAATACACCATCTGCTGCTGTTCCTGTAGACCGCCCCATGAACGAAAATACGCCAAGGAACAGTACAGAACACAGTCTGGCTACATCCACCTTTGTGCCATGGCAGACTGCAACTATTTCTACGAAAATCCACGGGAGGTGCTGACCTCTGCCGGTTTCATCTGCACAGAAGACGGGCTGTGGGCCGCTGCGCCATCTCATAACAACAATACATCGGATGTTTTTCATTTCCCATCTTTTCTCCGGGATGATTCTATGCTATAATTTAATGTGATAAATTCCCAAGGAGGAGATTTTATGAAACGTGTGGATTTCGGCAACGCCGCCATTCTGCGCTGGCTTTCCTATTTTTCCGAGTATGACGAGCTGGATCTGGCAACCCTGCTCATTCTGGACATTACCCGGGAGAACAAAAACCTGATCCCCGCTGTCCAATCCAAGCGTCAGGTCATGGTGCTCACCGACGCAGGCCACCCCGACATTTTTTATGATATGTGGGACGCAGGTCTGGGCGACTGCGACATTCTCTACAACGAGGGCAGCGAGCCCACCGGCCCCATCAAGCACGACAAGCTCCAGGACATGATCGACCGGGGCATCAATGCACCCGCCGCCATGCTGATCATCAACGAGAATTACCGCTCCACCTACCAGATCGGCCTCCAGAACCAGCGGTTCTGCAACGGCTCCATCCGTTATGTGGGCAGCGAGATCCGCGCCGTTATTATGTCCAAGCTCCAGGCAGAGCTTCGTGACACCATTCTCACCGTAGGTGCCGCCAGTATTGCGGTAGAGGCCGCACTGGTAGCTGCCGAGGGCACCCTCATTGCCGTGGAACATGGGAAAAAGGACCGTGAGACCATGGCAGAGAATGCCAAGAGCTTCGGCCTCAACAATGTCCATGTACTGGGCAGCGTACGGGAAGCAGATCGGCTCCCCGTTCCTTCCAAGGCTTTTCTGGTAGCTTCGGAATACACCGAGAGCGAAATTGCCTTCCTGCTGTCCCGGAATCCCGCAATGCAGATCTTTGTCTACACCCTGGACTATCAGTATCTTGCGGATCTTCCCGGCATCTTTGCCCGTCAGGGCCTGAAAACGGAGGAAATGGTTCAGTTGGGCGTTTCCCGCCTTAACTCCAAGGGCCTCTTCGACCGGGAACCCGCTCCCTGGCTGGTAAGCGCCGTGCGCTGAGTTATGTTTCAGAATCTCAAGCAAAACCGCAGTCTCATCATGGGACTGGCTATTCTCTGGATAGCATTTTACCACATCCCATGGGTCGATCAGGTCCCCTGGCTGGATTTCATCCACGACAGCGGCTACATGGGCGTAGACATTTTCCTATTCCTTTCTGGAATGGGGGTCTGTCATTCCGTCCGCAGCCGTGGCAGAGAAGGATATCTGATTCAGCGGGCCAAACGCATCCTGCCGGGGCTGCTCCCTGTGGCGCTGGTCTGGAGCCTTATCATGCTGTGCCTGAATGTGATGAATCTGGAAGAATTTTTCGGCAGTGTGACCCTGCTGGGCTGGTGGTTCGGTCAGAGCAAGCAGCTCAACTGGTACTTCTCCGCTGTGTGGATGTTTTATCTGCTGGGCGCGGGCCTGTACAAGCCCGTGGTGGAGGGAAAGCACCCTGTGCCGGTGGTCCTGTTTGTTTCCTGGCTTAGCTGCCTTGCCATGCTGCTGTCTCCATACCACTACCATGCCGAATGCTTTACCCGTGTGCCCGTTTTTCTGGTTGGAATGCTGCTGGGAAGGATGGAGCTTCAGGGAAAGGCCAACGAAAAGCTGCTGCGGGGCGTTCTCTATGGCCTGATTCCCATAGGTCTGCTGCTCACCTTTATGACCTGGAGCAGTTGGGGCCAAAAGTGGGGCATTTATTACGGTCTCTGGTGGTATCCCTTCCTGCTGGTGGTGCCCGGCGGCGTATTCCTGACGGCAGATATCTCCCATTGGCTGAGAAAGCGCAGGATCATTTCTTCGATTTTACGCCCGTTGGAGGTGTTGGGAGATTCCTCTTCCGAGGCACTGATGCTCCATGTGGGCATTTACAAGCTGATCCAGCTCTATACAGGCCTTCTCCCCATGCAGTGGATCGCCGTCATGCTGCTGTGCCTCCTGCTGGGCGTGATATACCGCAATCTGGTGGTAAAACGACTTCCCGTCCGTACCCAATAGCTCTTCCGCGCGTACAGTTCTGGCTGTACGCGCTTTTTGTGTAAATAATGACATGTTTTTCCCATTTCCGTTGACAGCTTCTACCCCGTTGTTTTAAAATAGACTGGAAAGGAGGGGTGACTTTATGAAACGCACCGTCAAACGACTGCTTGGTCTGATCCTGTGCCTGTCGATTTTACTCCAGATCTGCCCGGTTTCCGCGGCTGCCTTGGACATAGGCCCGTCTCAAGGCTATCTTTCCGGCTGCACGACGAACCCTTTGTACCCTGCCCTGACAGAAGCCGACATAGATAACGTCACCCCTTCCTCCGGTGACACTCTGCAATCCATTGCTGAGGAATATGTTTCCATAGAAACGGCTGCAGAAATCATTCGGGATGGCATGGTGGCCCGGGCCTCCGAGATCACACTGAAAATTGATTCTGAGGAACCCATTACAAATGACTCCTTCGAGAATGTTATCTTCCCCATGGCCTACAGCGAGGCCCTGTCCAATGGCCCCACCTCCGGCGATTATCTTCACTGGAGCTGGAAAAGTCTCCGTTGGAGCGGCAGTTGTTCCGGCAACAAGTACGACCTCACCCTCCACCTCACATACTACACCACTGCTGACCAGGAGACCGCCTTCCTTTCCGCCATGGACAACGCCCTCAACAATCTGGCTTTAGAAGGAAAGACAACATACCAAAAAATTCGCACCATCTATCAATATATTACAGACCGCACAGACTATGACTATGCCGCACTGACAGCGCTCAATAACGGCACTGCTTCTGACCAGGATTATCTGGCCTGGACCGCCTACGGCGCACTGGTCAACGGTAAGGCAGTCTGCCAAGGCTATGCCTGCCTCCTTTATGCCATGTTCTATCAAGCGGGCTTGCCGGTTCGGATCATCTACAACGACGACCACGCATGGAACATCACCAAGCTGGGAGAGCTTTGGTACAATACGGACGTCACTTGGGATGGTCAGGATAGCACCAGTTATCTGAATCACTTCCTAAAGGGTTCCTCCAATTTCGCAAACCACACCCCCGCCGGTACCTTTCTGACAACGGATTTCACCACCGCTTATCCCCTTTCCACATCAGACTATTCCCCCACAGAAGCCGAGCTTTGTTCCAATCACAGCTACGATGATGGCTCCGTTATCTTGGCAGCCTCCTGCAAAACACAGGGCACAAAGCGTTTCACCTGCACCGTTTGCGGAAACATAAGCTTGGGCACTATCCCGGCCCTGGGGCATCGGGAAAGCGAGGACATTACCGTAGATGCCACCTGCACCCAAGTGGGCTACCACGCAAAAGGCTGTTGCCGCTGCGACTACTATTATATTGTAGAATATATTTCCGCCCTCTCCCACGATTATGAGGCCACCGTGACGAAGCCCTCCTGTTCTTCCTCAGGATATACTACCTACAGTTGCTCCCGCTGTGACAGCAGCTACCAGGACAACACCACCCCGGCACTGAGCCACAATTACACAGCCGTTGTGACGGCACCAGGCTGTGAAGCCCCGGGCTATACCACCTACACCTGTTCCGACTGCAGCGACAGCTATAAAGGCAACTACGAAGAAGCCACAGGACACAAATGGGATGCGGGAAGTGTCTCTACGGAAACCTCCTGCCATAGTTCCGGTACCAGAACCTATACCTGCCTGAACTGCGGTACGACCAAAAACGAAACCATCTCCTCCACATCCCACCACCATGTGGAAGCCGTGGTCAAACCAACCTGCACCCAGGACGGCGGCACATTTGCCGTATGCACTTATTGCCATGACACCTATGAGGTAAGCCACCAGGATGCCCTGGGACATGATTATTCTACCCAGGTTCTATCCCCCACCTGCACCGAAGCGGGCTATACCACCTATTCCTGTACCAGATGCGAGTATAAATTCGTTGCTGATGAAATCCCCGCCACGAATCACAGCTATCAATGCAGCAAAAACATCGCCGCGACCTGCACTGTGGACGGTGTCAAAACCTTCACCTGTAGAAAATGCGGAGACAGCTATTCTGAAACCACCCCGGCCACCGGCCACAGCTATTCCACTTCTTCCACAAAGGCTACCTGTACTCAGGATGGCGGTACCACCCATACCTGTAGCAAATGCGGAGATATCTATACCACCAACAAGATCCCTGCTTCGGGGCATGATTACAAATCCACAGAGAAGAAATCTACCTGTACCCAGCAGGGCTATACCACCCATACCTGTAGCAAATGCAGCACCAGCTACACAGATTCCTACGTTGCCGCCAAGGGCCATCAGCTAGATGAGGGAACCATCACGCTGGCCCCCACTGCCGCAAAGCAGGGCCGCATCGTTTATCGCTGCACAAATTGCTCCTACAGCAAAGCCGAGTCCATTCCCGCCACCGGCAACCCCTTCACGGACGTGAAAGAAGGAAGCTATTACTTTGAACCTGTGCTTTGGGCGGTGGATAACGGCATCACCGCCGGAACAACCGTCTCCACCTTCGCCCCGGAGGATGCCTGCACCCGTGCCCACGTGGTGACCTTCCTCTGGCGCATGGCCGGAAAGCCCACCGCCTCCAATTCCAAAAATCCTTTCACTGATGTCGCTTCCGGCGCGTATTACTACGATGCGGTGCTTTGGGCGGTAGAGCAAGGGATTACTCTGGGAACCTCTGGCACCACCTTCTCTCCGGACAGCACGTGTACCCGTGCCCAGATCGTCACCTTCCTGTACCGATACGCCCAAAAGCCCTCCGCGAATGTTTCCGGCATCGCCTTTACGGATGTGGCGAAAACAGAATACTATTACGATGCCGTCCGCTGGGCCGTCTCCCTGGGCATCACATTGGGAACCAGCGACACCACCTTCTCCCCCTCCAACCAATGCACCCGTGGCCAATCTGTCACTTTCCTATATCGTTATGATAATACCATCGGCTGAAACCCATAGAAATGCACGGAGACACCCCCATCTCCGTGCATTTTGTGCATCTGTCCCAGGAACCATCCATTGCAAAATGAATTGAATTCGTGTATAATCTACCCGCGAAGAAAAATACAAGAACTGAGGAAAATGTTCATGAACGAAATGTTTCTTTTGAAGATGGGCGAGATCGTCCTGAAGGGTCTGAACCGTGGCTCCTTCGAGGGCCGTCTCAACAGCAACCTGAGCCGCCGCCTGAAGGCTTATGGCAAATTCAAGGTGCGGCTGCTCCAGTCCACGGTGTATGTAGAGCCTCTGGATGAGGACTGCGATGTGGAAGGTGCATGGGAAGAGACCGGAAGAATCTTCGGTATTACCTCCCGCTGCCGCAGCCGTGGCTGTGAGAAAAATCTGGATGCCATTTTTGAGGCTGCCGTTGAATATCTAGGTGACGACATTGCCTGTGCAAAGTCCTTCAAGGTGGAATCCAAGCGTGCCGACAAGAAGTTCCCCCTGAACTCCATCCAGATCTCCCAGGAGATCGGCGGCAGACTGGCCGAGGCCTTCCCCCATGTGGAGGTGGATGTGCATCACCCCGATTACACCGTCTATGTGGAGGTCCGTGAAGAGCAGGCCTTTGTCCATGGTCCCTCCGAGTCTGGTGCCGGCGGTCTTCCCGTGGGCGTGGGCGGAAAGTCCGCGCTACTGCTGTCCGGCGGCATCGACAGCCCCGTGGCCGGTTACATGATGGCAAAACGTGGCGTGGAGCTGGAGTGCATTCACTTCTTCAGCTATCCCTACACCTCCGACCGTGCCAAGGAAAAGGTGCTGGATCTGGCAAAGATCATGTCCCGGTACTGTGGCCGCATGACAGTTCATGTGTTGGGC
>CAZEPQ010000083.1:0-8929 GCA_964514175.1 uncultured Oscillospiraceae bacterium | reverse complement strand
GAAGTCCTGCGACATCGAGGCATGGAGCCCCCGTCAGCAGAAGTTCTTCGAGGTCTGCTCCTGCTCCAACCTGGGCGATGCCCAGGCCCGCCGCCTGAAGATCCGCTACAAGGACGAAAACGGCAAGGTCCAGCTTGCTCACACCCTGAACAACACCTGCGTGGCACCTCCCCGTATGCTCATTGCATTCCTGGAGAACAACCTGCAGGAGGACGGCACCGTGCTGATCCCCGAGGTTCTTCGTCCCTACATGGGTGGCAAGGAAAAACTCACTCCCAAGTCGTAATTTTACGGTCCGGGAAGTCGGCTTCTGTCGGCTTCCCGGCAGGAAATTAAAATAACAGGAGGAAAACAACATGGCTAAGAAAGACAAAAAGGGCCTCATCGCTGAATTTAAAGAATTCATTATGCGGGGCAATGTGGTAGACATGGCCGTCGGTGTAATCATCGCCACTGCCTTCGGAAAAATTACCACCTCCCTGGTCAACGATGTGGCTATGCCTGCCATTGGCATGCTTATCGGTGGCATTGACCTGTCCAAGCTGAATATTGTACTGCAGGAAGCCGTTCTGGACGAGGCCGGTGCTGTGGTCACCGAGGCCGTCACTCTGGGCATCGGCACCTTTATCACCACCATCATCGACTTTATCCTGGTAGCACTCTGTGTCTTCATCTTTATTAAGGTCATTACCAAAATGCAGAGCCTGAAGAAGAAGGAAGAGGAAGTTGTGGAAGAAGCTCCCGCCGAGCCGGAACCCACCAAGGAAGAGCTGCTGCTCACCGAAATTCGCGATCTCTTAAAGGACAAGTAATTCTATGGATATTAAATTCCCCCAGCAAGAAAATCCTTTCCCTAAAACCATAGCCAAAGCGGTGGCAGCCTGCATTGCCGCCCTACTGGTGGGCCTGTTCCTGGGCTACGGGATCGGCGCCATGTTCGGAAACGATCAGGCTATGGTAAACACCACCAACTATACCGACAATATGTATGCCGTGAAGAATATCTTCATGGATGCGGACCAGTTGGATTCCTACATGGTCACTGCTGAGAAGTTCCGCAGTATGGACGGACTCAAGCTCTACAGCAACAAGAACCTGGACGGCATGCTTTGCTGGTACGACGGGCAGTACATAGACGCACAGGAGCTTTTTGATGAAGAGATCATGCTCTCGCTAAAAGAGCTGATGAATACCCAGGAAGCCCTTTATGGCATTACGGACTCCGCGGAAGACCCCATTGAAAATGTTCAGGTCTGGAACATTGCCGTGGAAGATGGCGTTGTGTACTACTATCTCTATTATGACGCTTACGGCTACATTGGTATTGCCTATGACGACACGGAAACCGTGGTGGAAAGCGGCTCTGAAACCGTTATGGCTCTGGTTCAGAACTCCGAAGAAGAACAGGGCATGTGGTATCTGCTGTACTATGTGGAGGACTGACCCATGAACAACCTGATCCTCATTGGTATGCCCGGAGCCGGAAAAAGTACCATCGGTGTCATTTTAGCCAAAACCCTGGGCATGGATTTTCTGGATACGGACCTGGCCATCTGCCGTGAGACCGGCACCACCCTTCAAAATATTCTGGACACCCAGGGACAGGAAGCCTTTCTTCAATTGGAGGAAACGGTGGTCTCCGGTTTGAATCCCACCCGTACCGTTGTCGCCACCGGAGGCTCCGTGCCCCTGAGACCGGAGGCCATGGAGCATTTGAAAAAAACCGGCAAGGTGATCTACCTGAAGGTGGAGCTGGAGGAACTTCGCAAACGCCTCAGCAATATCAAGACCCGGGGCATCGCCTTTGGGCCGGGGGAGAATCTGGACAGCCTTTATGCCCATCGTATCCCCATCTATGAATCCTGGGCAGATCTCACCATCGAGGCGGACCCCAACCGCAACGACATTGAAAATATGGTGGATCAGATCGTATTGGCACTGAATCTTTGATCCAAAAGGCAGCGGCCAAAGGTCGCTGCCTTTTTTAAGCCTCAGTGCATTTTGCCGATGGCTTCCTTATTGAGCTACCTCCCCCCACCAATAATCTGGTTTCAAATAATTTTATTTTATGTAAACTATAGCGTTTGGACTGATTCTCTTGAACAAAAAAACTTTGCCCCTGGCTTTTAAGGCCAGCCTTCCCGTTATGGCGGGCTATATCGTGCTGGGCATGGGCTTTGGCGTGCTGCTTTCGGAGAAGGGCTATAATTTTCTCTGGGCCTTTCTTATGAGCCTGACCATTTACGCCGGTTCCATGCAGTATGCAGCCCTGGATCTGATCTCCGGCGGCGCCAGCCTGATCACCACCGCTCTGATGACCCTGATGATCAACGCACGGCACTTCTTTTACGGCCTGAGTATGCTGGACAAGTATAAAGGCACGGGAAAGAAAAAGCCCTATCTGATCTTCGCCCTGACCGACGAGACCTATTCTCTGGTGGTGTCTCCGGTGCCGGAGGGTGTGGACGAGAAAAATTACTATTTCGCCGTGTCCCTGTTTAACCAGAGCTACTGGATCACCGGCTCTGTATTGGGAGGGCTGCTGGGGCCCCTGCTGCCCTTTGATTCCACCGGCATGGACTTTGCCATGACCGCCCTGTTTGTGGTGATCTTTGTGGAGCAGTGGCAGAGCGCCAAGAGCCGCATTCCCGCCCTGCTGGGTCTGGGCATCACCCTGATTTGCCTGATTCTTCTGGGACCCACCGCCTTTGTTATTCCCTCCATGGTTCTGATCACCCTGTCCCTGGCGGCCCTGCGCCCTGTTCTGGAGGTGAAGATGCAGTGAGAGTTTATACCTTGATTCAGATTTTGGTCATGGCCCTTGTAACGGCCCTGCTTCGATTTCTCCCTTTCCTGGTGTTCCCGGACGGGAAAAATCGGCCGAAGATCATCACCTATTTGGGCGCGGTGCTGCCCTACGGCGTTATGGCCATGCTGGTGATCTATTGCCTGAAGGGGGTCTCTTTGCTGACTTGGCCCCACGGAATCCCGGAGCTGCTGGCCATTGTTGCGGTGGTGGCGCTGCATCTTTGGAAAAAGAATACGCTGCTCTCCATTTTTGGCGGCACCGCCTTTTATATGGTGCTGGTGCAGTTGGTGTTTTGATGCAGAAACCGCCCTCACGGGCGGTTTCTTTGCGATGAATCATGCCCCTACTGCCCGAAATATGCCCGCATTTTTAGCCTATCCCTTCACCCACGCCGCATACCGCTCCTCAATGGTGCAGTCCGGGTTGGGAGATATCCGGCACAATAGGGCACGAAGCTGATAGGCGCCGCCGATGTCGTCACAGGGGGGCTGGCCCACGGTGAGAATATTTACATTGGATTCTCGCCAGCCGTATTCCGGGGCCCCTGCCTCCGGGTACCACCAGCCCATTTCACAGGACACCACATTCTCCGGCATATCCGGCAGGAATTTGGCCTTTTGGGTAATCTTTCCCCGCTGGGTCTCAATAAAGACCCAATCTCCCTGGGAAATTCCGTATTTTTTTCCGGTTTCGGGGCTCATGGACACCAGCGGGAAGGGATGAAGCTTCCGCAGGGACTTGATTTGACGGTTGTTAGAGATAAAATAGGGCTGAGTTCTGCTGCCTGTGGTGAGGATCAGGGGATACTCCGGCAGAAGATCCGGGCGGGAGACCGGGCTTTCCGGCACCTCCTGCCAATCTGGCAAAGGATCGCAGCCGCCACGCTGGAGTCGGGATGAAAACAGCTCAAATTTCCCTGTTTCCGTGTCGAAACCACGCTTTTTGTAGTTCTCATATTGCCGCTGGGGCGTCACCCACCCCAATTTCTTGAACTCGTCGAAGGTCATTCCGGCGTATTCCGGGCGGCGGCGGCCCATTTCCACCAGAATATCCTCCAAAATCTCTTCCTGGGTCTGGGCACCGTAGTCCAGGCCCATTCGTTTACATAACTCCATCATAAATTCTTCGTCGGACTTACACTTCCCCACCTGGACGCATTTCTGCATACAAAGGGCTGCCACATCTCCGAATTCCGGCATACAAAAGATGCTGTCCACCTCCGGCCAAAGGGCCGCGGGCAGCACGATATCCGCCAGTTCCGCCGTGGGCGTCATAAAAAAGTCCATGTACACGAAGAAATCCAGAGCCTTGAGGCATTCATCGCTGTGGAGACTGTCCGGCACGGAGATCAGGGTGTTGTTTGCGCAGGAGATCAATCCACGAATCTTATAGGGCTTTTCTGTTTTCATGGCATCCAGGGTCAGCCAGGGATGGGCAAACAGCTTGGGTGACAGTGTTCCGTCATTTAAGGGGTAATCTCCGAAAATGCCCTTTTTCGCCACCTCGGGAGAAAGCCGATCAAAAAGCAGGTCCGCCGTGGGGGCAATCTCCATGCTCTCCACGAAGCCGCCGGGAATATCATAATTGCCCAGCAGAGCCGGAATCATAAAAATGGCCCGACAGGTCTGAATGGCGTTGGTGCTCTGTTCAATGGCGCAACCCCACTCCATTGAAAGGGGATGGATGGAGGCCAACAGTCGGGCACATTCCAAAATCTTTTCCATGGGCAGACAGGTAATTTCCGCCACCTTCCCCGGTGGAAACTTCTTGCAGCGCTGCCGAAGCTCTTCAAAACCATAGGTATACTGCTCTACAAATTCCTTATCGTAGAGCTTTTCTTCTATAATGATGTGCAGCAGTCCCAGAGCCAGAGCGCCGTCGGTACCGGGCCGAAGAGGAAGCCACAATTTTGCCTCCTTGGTCAGCTCGTTGGGCTTGGGATCAATAACGATCAGGGGGATCCCCGCCTTCACTGCGTCCTTGATATGGAATTGCAGCTCTCCATCAGCGCCGGAGATGGCAGGATTCGCGCCCCAGACCAGAATCCCCGCAGGCTTCGTCTCCCCATAGTAGTCCACACCGGCAAAGTGGCCGGAGCAAAGCTCTCCCGCGTTTTTTCTGGGGCCCAGACAAATCAGGGCGCCGGAGGAGGTGGCATTGGGGGTGTTAAGCACGTTTCCGAACCGCCAGAACTGGGCAAGGTGATGCCGTCCCGTACCAGAAATGATGGAGATGCACTCCGGGCCGTAGGTTTCCCGGAGCTTTGTCAGCTTTCCGGCAATTTCATCGTAGGCCTGATCCCAGGTAATGTCCTTCCACTTTCCGCTTCCCTTGGGGCCAATGCGCTTTTTGGGGGTCAAAAGCCGATCCGGGTGATACATCTGCTCAATGATGCTCATACCCTTGACGCAGGCACGGCCCTGATTCAGAGGGCCGTCGGGGTCGGGGCGGACCTTGACCACCTTTCCATCTTCCACAGAGACGATATGCATACAGCCGCCGTGACAGCCACGGCAGGCAGCTTTATATTCCTTCATGGCAAAGTCTCCTTTGCTTTTTTTCTTTATTATACAGGGTTTTCGGGGATTAGGGAAGAGATATTTTGTAGGGAGCGAATGTAGGGGTCAGCGTCCTCGACGACCCGGCAGGAAGTAGTGCGATAATGGGAAACTCTCCGGCGAAAACGTACTGCATACCTGCCCCTCTTCGACGAGGCGAGGCTTGGCTCCTCCCGATGGGGGGAGCTGGCACGGCGGAACGCCGTGACTGAGAGGGGTAGCAGGAAACAGTCCCATAACAGGCAACTCAACGGCAAATTCGTACTGCAGCACGGCGGCTTGAGGGCAAGCCGCCCTACGGTTACGCATCAGCTGACAGCCTTGGCGTAGGGCGGGCTGCCCTCAGCCCGCCGGCAACAAGCGGTGCAATAATCGGAAATCCTGCGGCGAATTCATACTGCGGTATCCCTCATCCACCTCGTCCTTACAAGCTTTATATCGCTTGTTTCCGGCTAAAGCCGAAAAGCGCGCTCATTCCGCTGCTCGTCCTCTCCCCACCGAAACCGCTTCGCTGGGTTTCGGCGTGGCCCCATAATACGGTCGGTCCCCCTTCCCCCAGTGGAAGGTTAAGGGCAAGGCAAAAAATCAGTGTACAGCATAAGACTGCACACTGATAATCACGCTTCCAGTAAATCCTCATAGGAAACCTTCAAAACTGTTTTGATTGCCTTTAATTCGTCTGGGTAAATGTGTCGCTGACCCACTTCGATCTTTGCATAAGTGCTGCGGTTGATATCGCAACCCATGAGTTGAAGCATTCTTGCCATATCATCCTGTGTCAATTTATGTGCTTTGCGATATTTTTTAATTCTGGCACCAATTCGTTTTTCAAAAGCTGCATCCACATTTATCCCCCCTTGTCGAATTGTGTCGAAATATTTTGCTCCGATTTGAGCGCAAATTCATTGACAATATTCTAGCGGAAGGATAAAATATTCTTGCTCCTATATAGGTGCAAACTATAAAATTTCTGAAAGGACTGTAGTTGTTTGGTAGATTACAAAAAGATGTATATGATTCTTTGTCAGGCAATCAACAAGTCGTTGGACTCCATGTTGGAAGAAAACTATGGTATTGCAGGGATGTATCTTTCAAAAGCATTAGAAGAAGCAGAAGAAGTATATATTGAAACTTGTGAATAATTTACGCCTCCCCTTCTGTACATTTCTTTACTCCCAAAAGGATGTACAGTAAAACGGAGCGCAGTCCAAGTCCGAACTGCGCTCCGTTTCATCATTCTTCCTTATTCACAGCTCTTAAGAACTGTTTGGTTCTTGGGTTCTGAGGATGATCCAGCACTTCCTCAGGCTTGCCCTGCTCCACTACCACGCCGCCGTCCATGAATACCACACGGTCCGCCACTTCCCGGGCAAAGCCCATCTCGTGGGTCACCACCGCCATGGTAATGCCGGTTCTGGCAACCTCCTTCATGGTATTAAGCACCTCGCCCACCAGCTCCGGGTCCAGTGCCGCCGTAGGCTCGTCAAACAAAATGGCCTGGGGCTTCAGCGCCAGTGCCCGGGCAATGCCCACACGCTGCTGCTGACCGCCGGAAAGCTGGGAAGGATAATAGTCCATCCGATCCGCCATGCCGACAACATTCAAATAGTGCTCCGCAATTTCTTTGGCCTCAGCCTTGGATTTCTTCTGCACCACTGTCAGCCCCGTCATCACATTCTGGAGGGCGGTCTTATTCCGGAACAGATTATAGTTCTGGAATACCATGGTGGAGAGCTTGCGAAGCTCCTGAATTTCCTTCTTGGTGTACTTGTCCGCATCAATGGTCAGATCTCCCACGGTGATGATGCCCTTGGTGGGGGTCTCCAGGTAGTTGGTGCAGCGCAGAAGGGTGGTCTTGCCGGAACCGGAGGGGCCAAGAATACAGACCACCTCACCGGTGCCAATCTCAAAATCAATGCCCTTCAAAACTTCCACATCGCCGAATACCTTGTGGACATTTTCGTATTTAATCATAAGAAAACCCTCCTTTAGTATTTGGCGTTGGCCTTTTTCTCAATGATCTTCTGGATGTACACAAAGACCATATTGAGCAGCCAGTACAGGATCAGAACGCAGAGGTAGACCTCCATGAACCGATAGGACTTGTTCGCCAGCATTTTGGCCTGGAGCATCATATCCATGACGCCCACCACGGAACACATGGCGGAGCCCTTGAAGCACTCGATAAAGTTGTTCATCAAAGAGGGCACCGCAATGCGGAAGGCCTGGGGCAGCACCACATGGATGTATCCCTGTAAGGTGGTCATACCGCAGGTCATGCAGGCCTCCATCTGGCCCTTGTCCACCGCCACAATGGCTCCTCGGATGGTCTCAGCCATAAAGGCGGAGTAACTCAGGGCAAGACACATAATGGCCTTGGCTGCCAAAGAAAGCTCAGACAGACCGGGGATCAGGGGGAACACGCCGTAGACAAACAGGAATAGCTGTGCAATCAGGGGCGTACCACGGAAAAGGCTCAGCCACACCTTCATAACGAACTGAACCGCCTTATTTTTGATCATGCCGATGACTGCCAATATGATTGCCAGCACAAAAGCCGCCACAAAGGAGCAGGCGGTGACGATCATGGTCATTTTCAGACAGTTTAAAATGGGGGCAAAGGCCTCGTAGAAATATGAGGGCTCGAAATTGTACACGGCAGAAAAACCTCTTTCGTTAAATTCCGAAAAACCGGAGGCGTTGGGCCTCCGGTTTTGACGGAAAAGTATTTGCGGAATTAGCCTTCGTTACTGGTCCAGGCGTTGTCGCCGGTGGGCTCAACGTAGTTGACGCAACCCTCGGGGAGGCCGGTCACGTCCATGCCAAACCACTTGTTGGACAGCTCGGAGAGGGTGCCGTCGGCATGCATCTCATCCAGCAGGTCATTGATGGCCAGGATGGTGTTCTTGTTGTCTTCCACACGGTTCCAAGCGTAAACGATGGGCATATTCTTCTTCTGGATGTCCTGAATGTTCAGGGTATCGGAGTAGCCCAGATCCTGAATCTTGTAAGCGCAGGTGGAGGTGGTCATCAGAGCAGCGTCGGTCTCCTTGGAAACCACGTTCTGAATCAGAACTGCGGAAGAGTCGGGATACACGCCAGTGATGGTGACGCCGTTTTCAGCCTGCTCAGCAATGATCTCTTCCAGCAGCAGTGCGGGGTTGGAGCCTGCGGGAGTGCAGATGGTCTTGCCATCCCAGAAGCTCAGGTCGCCAGCCTCGGGAACGCCGTCCTCGGTGCGGGAAACCATGGAGTAGGACTCCCAAGCGTAGGTGTTGGAGAACCAGTAAGCAGCCAGACGGTCAGCATTGGTGGTGGTCAGGCAGGCGATGGTGTCAACCTCGCCGCTCTGGAGCATGCCCCAAAGGCCGGTGGGATCAGCAACGACCCACTGGATCTCGATGCCATAGTAATCGCAGATATAGTTCATTACATCGATGTCCATGCCCTCGACGCCGCCGTTGCCATCATCCTGGCTCCAGCCGGCCTGCTGACCGGAGGTGGCCACCTTCAGGGTGGTACCGGACAGGGATGCCCACTTGGTCTGCAGTTCAGTTCCTTC
>CAZEPQ010000082.1:0-8962 GCA_964514175.1 uncultured Oscillospiraceae bacterium | reverse complement strand
CTGCTTCCTCCGAAGAGGAAATCTCCGGGGCACTTACCACGGCGGAAGAGACAGTGCTTTCAGAAGCGATTTCTGCTTCAGGGACCGTGGCACGGCCACAACCTCCAAGCATACCCAGAAGCATTGTTAAAACCATCAGGAATGGGACTAATCGCTTTTTCATAATGATCCTCCTCTTGTCAAATTGTGCGACTGAACTGGGTTCAGATGTGCATGGTATTAGATGTTAACAGCAGCTGCATAGGCCTGTCGTATCGATTTCTGTATATTCCCTTTTGCCTCACAGTCACCAATCAGTTCCACCACCGGAGCGGCTCCATAGTATTGTTTTAGTAGTTCAATTTGAGATCTGGAGCCGGTG
This sequence comes from uncultured Oscillospiraceae bacterium, assembly GCA_964514175.1. Classification (GTDB taxonomy): domain Bacteria; phylum Bacillota; class Clostridia; order Oscillospirales; family Oscillospiraceae; genus HGM13006. The sequence continues at coordinate 8,601 of CAZEPQ010000082.1, read as the reverse complement.
GAGAGCACCACATTGCCGCAGGAAATAAAATGCGCATTTCCATCTTGGTCTCGATATGAGACACCAGTCGGCGTGATTTCTATTGGGATGGAATTGACTAAATAGCTAAAATTATTAAGTGTATTCCAGTAATCCTCTACGATGCTCTGATAATGGGCTCGGGGAGCGTCTCCAATCAGGCTTTCGTGCTTCTCAATAACGGTGACACTGTGTCCCATTTCTGCCAAGTGCATTGCTGTGTCAACCCCAATCTCATTGCCACGGATGACCACAATCTCATTTGCCAACTCCTGCTCATGACCGAATACCTCTTCTGCACGAACAACTAAGGGGAGATCTGCGCCGGGGATAGCTGGAAGGGAGTATCTGGGGCCAACGGCTAGCAGTATATGGTCATAGTTCTGTTTTTTCAGTTCCTCTTTTGTGATCTCGTGGCCGAAATGAACCACAATGTTACGCTTTCGCACCTGACGAATCAGATAATCTTTATAGTCTCGCAACGGCCACTTAAAACTGACATAGTCTGCATGTAGTAGTTGGCCGCCCAACACATTAGATTTCTCGTACAGGTCAACACGATGTCCGCGGTCTGCTGCTGTTATGGCCGCATACATACCGGCCGGTCCACCACCTAAGATTGCTACCTTTTTTGGTGCGGGGTTCTCTGGCAGCATTTCTGCCAGCTTGTGTTCAAAACCAATTGTCGGGTTGATAGAGCAGACACTGCGGTACATATCCGAGGGATTACTAGTGTGGCATTTGTTGCAGCGAATGCAAGGAGCCACGTCATCGCCTCTTCCTTCTCGAATCTTTCTGCCATATTCGGGTTCGCAGATCCAAGCTCTACGGGCTTCAATGATGTCCAGCTTGTTTTCCCGCAGAAGTTTTTCACTCCAGTCTACATTCTGATAACCGCCTGAACCGCCGATCAGCATCTTTACGCCTGCTTCCTTTAGGGCTGCGGAATAGCACAGGGTCGGTGTGGGATTGTCCGGTGAAGAAATGTGTCCGGTTGGATGTTGTGGGTCTACATCTCCTGCGCGAATAGTCAAAAGGTCGATTTTTCCCTCGGCCATCTTTGCGAACTTTATAAGGTCCTCTACGGTATAACCGCCTTCTGGCTCGCAACCGCTGGGTTGTGCCTCAAGGGGGAAATCTTCACCGACATAGTTTTTGATGGTATCGAACATTTTCAGTAGAAACTTTGCCCGATTTTCTAAACTGCCGCCTAGGGAGTCTGTGCGGTGATTTGTTAGTGGTGACAACATTCTTGTGAATAAGCCGCCACGGTAGGCGCAATGGATGGAAATCATGTCAAAGCCGAGTTTCTTATAGATCAGCGCCTGTTCTGCCATGGTTTTACAGTAGCGATCAATATAGTCTTCGGTTACCTTTTCCACAGGAACTCCCAAGAAGGCTGGCTTAGTGGGATCGCACATTTCGGCATCCTCCGGAAGGGTACAAGATGACAAGGTTACGGCGGCTTTGGCGCCATAAAAGTGAATGGCATCTATCAACTGGCAGATGTATGTGTGACAATTTGGGTCTTCCATATCGTAGCGGACAAAATGCTTGGGGACATTATCGATTAGTCCGCCGGGCATATCAAAAACTTGCTCTTCACCGAAAGAGAGCTGGTTGATTGTGACTACTGCGGCACCATTTTTAGCAGCCTTAGCATAGTGTGCAATGATATTTTCGGTGGGGTATGTCATAACCCCTTGGAGGAAATGCGGTGTACCCGCGCTGCAAATCATTCTGTTGCGTAACATAATGCCGCCAAGCTGGACAGGCGACATGAGCGTCTCATACTTGTAGCTCATAATTTGTCCTCACCTCTCATTCTATATTTTTAAGATAATACATTTTGATCACCAAGTAAAATATGAATCATGAATTGACGGTATAATCAGAGCTTATGACCGATGTGAATTATGTAACTAAATAGCCAACAGTGACGTAAAGGCGTTTTCGTTTGTTGTTGGTAGTTGTTGATTTTTGAGCATATAATTCTTTCGACAAATACAATACGGTAACTGATTAGTTTAGTTCCGCACAACGAATGAGTGAGAGGGACGAAAGAATGCAAGATTTATGTTGGGGTGGACCAATTTGTTTTTTTGCAGAATTAGTGAGAATGAGAAAGCGGATGGCTGTAAGAAAATGATTTGGAAGGTGAATATGCTTGGGAAATGAATAATTCTGTGAAAAATGTTGCAAAAATGATGAAAAGAAAGTAAAAATGAGATTATTTTCTTGAAAAACAGAAAAAACGGAGAAAAAGACTTGCATTTTTGACGCTTCTGGCATATAATGATGCATAACATGAAATGTATGTGACATCTGTATCATCGTTAAGGAGCGATTTTGAATGAAACCTCTGTCTTCTCTTGCAAGTGCGGTAAAGCCCTCGGCCACCATGGCCATTGATGCCAAGTATAAGAGCATGAAGGCCCAGGGCATTGATGTGGTTGGCTTCGGCGCAGGCGAGCCTGATTTTGCCACCCCTGATCATATTAAAGATGCATGTATTGAAGCTCTGAATGAAAATAAAACCAAGTATACCCCCGCATCCGGCATTATGGAACTGAAAACCGCTGTTTGCTACCGCATGAAGAAGGACTGCGGTCTCGAGTATAAGCCTGAGGAGGTTCTGGTTGCCTCTGGTGCGAAGCACAACGTGTATCTGGCAGTGCGTGCCCTGGTGGATCCCGGCGATGAGGTGGTCATTCCCGGCCCCTATTGGGTCTCCTACAGCGAGATCGTAAATATCTGCGGCGGCAAGCCTGTAGTCATTGACTGTACAGAGGAAACGGATTTTAAGCTGACTCCTGATGCTTTGGACGCTGCCATCACCGACAAAACCAAGTGCATTCTGCTCAACAGCCCCTCCAACCCCACCGGCATGATGTATACCGCACAGGAGCTTCGTGCCCTGGCAGATGTATGTATCAAGCGGGATATCTACATTGTGGCTGATGAGATCTATTATAAGCTGGTATACGATGGCCGTGAGTTCGTGTCTATCTGCTCTCTGGGTGAGGATGTGAAGGAACGCACCATTCTGATCAACGGTGTTTCCAAGTCCTATGCTATGACCGGATGGCGTATCGGCTACTCCCTGGCCCCCGCCCATATCACCAAGGTTATGTCCAGCTATGTGAGCCATTCCACTGGCGCGCCCTCGTCCCTGTCTCAGTGGGCGGCAGTGAGAGCCCTGACCTGTCCTCAGGATACTGTGGAAGAAATGCGAAAGGCTTTTGAGGAACGCCGGAATTACATTGTGGATCGGGTCAATAGCATGGAACTGGTAAGCTGCCTGAAGCCCCAGGGAGCCTTCTACATTATGCTGAACATTTCCAAGGTCTTCGGTAAGAAGTGCGGCGATGTGGTCATTGATAACTGCGATACCTTCGCGGATCTGTTTCTGGAGAAGGGATTGGTGGCTGTGGTGTCCGGCAGCGGCTTCGAGGCGCCCAACTATGTCCGCTGGAGCTATGCAAATTCCATGGAGAACCTGAAGGAAGGCATGGACCGTCTGGAAAAGTTCCTGGGAAGCCTGACGGATTGAGAAAATTTATATCTTCATATTTTGGCGCACGGACCGATGGCCCGTGCGCCGTTGTTTCCATAAAAATTGTGTGTTTTTTTACCCGAAGAAGGGCGATTTGAATTGACTTTGGAACAAATAATGGATATAATGATGGGTGCATGTCTGGGCTTGTGGAAGCCCAATAAATTAGGAGGCACGGACGTAACATGAAAAAGAGTATTTTAACTTATGTGGTCGTCGTGGCGCTGACGATTCTGCTGGCTTTTACAGCAGTGTTTGGCCTGGATCTGGCATTCACCGAGATCCCCAGTCTGGAAGACGGCGTCACGTTGGGCCTGGATCTTGTGGGTGGTTCTGAGATCACTTACCAGGCCGTAATTCCCGAGGGTGCCGACGCATCCACCGTTTCTGACGGCATTGGCTCCGCAGTGACCATGCTTCGCCAGCGCCTGGACTCTCTGGGGTATTCTGAAGCAACCGTTACCAAGCAGGGCGAGGATATGATCGTCGTGGATATCCCTGCTGTTACCAACCCTGAAGAGGCTGCCGCTCAGATCGGTACCACCGCTGTGGTGGAATTCCGTACCGCAGACTATGATGCAGAGGCCGGCACTGGCCTGTGTGTCACCGGCAGCGCCATCAAGTCTGCTACTGCATCCTTCAGCGCTGTGGACGAGACCGGCACTTCCCAGTGGCACGTTGTCCTAGAGTTTACCTCTGAGGGTCAGGCACAGTTTGCTGAGATCACCAAGTATGCCGCCAACATGAGCGACGATGAGAACTATGTGGCCATCTATCTGGACGAGACCCTCATCTCCGCTCCTTATGTGGATTCTTCCTTTGCATCCACCGGCATCAACGATGATTCCGCAATCATCACCCTTGGTTCCGGCACCGATTCCGAGTATGCTACTTACCTGGCAGACATCATTGCCGCAGGTCAGCTTCCCTTTGATCTTGAGAACGTAAAGATGGAATCCATCGGTGCTTCTCTGGGTGAGGAGAGCCTTTCCTCCGCGATGCTGGCCGGTGCAATTGGCGTTCTTCTGGTTATGGTGTTTATGATTGTATTCTACCGTCTGCCCGGTGTGGTTGCCAGCGTGGCTCTGGCCTTCTATACGGTGCTGTTCCTGGTGGTCATTTCCATTGCCAAGCTGAACCTGAGCCTGCCCGGTATTGCAGGTATCATCCTGACCATCGGTATGGCTGTTGACGCCAACGTCATTATTTTCGAGCGTATCCGTGAGGAGATTCGTGTGGGCAAGACCGTCCGCGCGGCCATCGACGCCGGTTATAAGAATGCCATGAGCTCCATCATCGACTCCAACGTTACCACTATCATTGCTGCTGTGGTGCTTTGGAAGCTGGGCACCGGTACCACCGTGGGCTTTGCGAAGACCCTGTTCATCGGTGTGGTTCTGTCCATGATCGTGATGCTGTGCGTCAGCCGCTATCTCATGAAGGCTCTGGTGGGCCTGAAGGCTGTGAACCCCGCACTCTATGGCGTAAAGAAAGAAAAGGAGGAGAAGTAAGATGTTTGAGAATAAGACTTTCAGCTTTGTAAAGCATTTTAAGCTCTTCCTGGTTATTTCCGCAATTCTGGTTGTTGTGGGCGTTGTGGGCCTTGTGACCCTGCCCTTCGGTGTGAATCTGTTTAACATGGACGTAGACTTCCTGGGTGGCGTTACCATGACCTTCGACCTGGGTGAGCAGGCAGACACCGAGGCGGTGGAAGACATCGCTGAGGGCGTCTTGGAGGGCAAGCTGTCCTCTGTCACCACCTCCGGTACCACTGGCACCCAGGTGGTAGTGAAGTCTTTGTATGTGGAGAATGAGACCCGTGATGCCCTGTTTGACGCACTGGTCGAGACCTATCCCGAGGCTTCCGTCGTGTCCAGTAGCTCCGTTTCCGCTTCCGTTTCTGCGGACCTGAGAAACTCCGCCATCATCTCCGCACTGGTGGCAGTTCTGTGCATGCTGATTTACATCGGCATCCGCTTTGACTTCCGTTCCGGTCTGGCTGCCGTTGTGGCACTGTGCCATGACCTGCTGGTGATGCTGTCTGCGTACATCATCTTCCGGATCCCCTTCAACATCAACTTCATTGCCGCGGCGCTGACCATCTTGGGCTATTCCATCAACGCGACCATCGTCGTCTTTGACCGTGCCCGTGAGAATCAGAAGGCCAGCCCCAGAGCAGACTTTGCCGATGTTATGGACAAGTCCATCTGGCAGACCATGTCCCGTTCCATTAACACCACCGTCACCACCCTGCTGACCATTACCATGGTTCTCATCCTGGGTGTGACCTCCATCCAGAATTTCTGCTGGCCTCTGTTCATCGGCGTTGTAGCAGGCTGCTACTCCTCCGTATGCATCTCCGGCAATGTTTGGGTTCGCCTGAAGAAGGTCAAGAGAAACAAGAAAGAAGCCTGATTTAAATCCTTTTGAGCCGTCCCGCTTTTGCGGGGCGGCTTTTGTCTATGCCCCCGGGTTCTATTCGAAACTCTGGGGGCATACGCTTTAGGGCAGGAGGGAAGGCCTATGGATTTGAGCATATTGCCGGAGCCGGTGGGACGGGCATATTCCGCACTGACGGAAAGAAGCAGACAGCAGATCATGGAGCTGCGGTTCCGTAGGGGAAGGCCTGTGACGGTGGTATACCGCCGGGGAGAACAGGTGCTGCCATGGGGCAGCGGCGGTATTCCGGTGACGGACAGGCTCTTGGAGGAACTTCTAAACAGAGTCACGGGTTTTTCACCCTATGCCATGAAGCTGGAGGAGACAGGTCTGTATCTTCCGCTGAAGGATGGCTGCCGCATGGGCCTTTGCGGCGAGACGGTGATCAAGGACGGCAGACTTTCCGGCATTCGGCACCTTTCCTCCGTGTCCATACGGATCGCTCGGGAGTGCATAGGCATTGCCGAAGGAACGGCCCGAAGATTGTGCCGTGAAACGAACGTGGATTCAGCCCTGATCGTTTCGCCGCCGGGAGGCGGAAAGACCACATTCCTGCGAGATCTTGTGCGGGCCATTAGCCAGAAAGGCTTCCGGGTCAGTGTGGTGGATGAACGGCGGGAGCTTAGTGCCATGACAGCAGGGGAAACGAAGCTGGATCTGGGGCCTACTACGGATGTACTTTGCGGCTGCCCGAAGGTACAGGCCATCCCGCTGCTCCTTCGGGCCATGAATCCACAGGTGATTGCGCTGGACGAGATCCACGGGGCGGAGGAATTGGAGGCTGCAATGTATGCCTCCTTCTCCGGCGTTGCCCTGCTGGCTACTGCCCATGGCCGGGATGTGGACTCACTGATGGGGCGGCCTCTATATAAGGCTCTGGTGGAGTCGGGGGCGTTTGAATGGTGTATTACCCTGGATGCCGGGGGGAAACCAATGATGGAAAGGCTGGTAACGCATGCTGAAATTTGTGGGAGCGATGTTCGTAACGGCGGCCTCGCTGTTGGCTGGATGGGGGGCGGGACAGAGTTTGAGCCACAGGCTCCGGCTGCTTCGGCAGCTTCGGCTGGCTCTGGAGGTGATGCAGGGGGAGCTGGAACTGAATATGCCGCCTCTTTCCGAGCTGTTTGAAAGTGTGGGAAAGCGGACCGGCGGGGAGATTGGTGACTTCTTTTTGGGGACAGGCATACAAATGGCGGCTGTTACCGGCAGGCCGCCCCAGACAGCCATGAAGCTGCAATTGGAGGAATACCCGCTGGAGCTTTCCAAGGAGGAAAAAGCCATGCTCATGGAAATGGGGGGCGCTCTGGGACGCTATGATCTGGGCGGACAGGCCCGGGCCCTTGGACTGTATCGAACCAGGGTGGACAGGCTCATTGAAACAGCGGAAGCAGATCGCACCCAGAAGGGCAAGGCCTGGATGACAGCCTCGGTTTGCTCCGGCCTTATGCTGATTTTGCTGATGCTGTAGGAGGAAGCGATGGAGATTGATCTGATTTTTAAAATCGCTGCTGTAGGCATCATTGTGGCCATCCTCAATCAGGTGCTGTCCAACTCCGGGCGGCAGGAGCAGGCTACTATGACAACCCTGGCGGGGCTGGTGGTGGTACTGATGATCCTGGTGGAGAAAATCGCCGAGCTGTTCGACCTGGTGAAGACCCTGTTTTCCTTCTGATGGATACGGTACTCAAATGTGTGGGAGTTGCGGTCACAGGGGCGATTCTGGCGCTGGTGACGAAAAAGCATGGAAGTGAGTTCGGGGTTCTGCTCAGTATTTCCGTGGCGCTGATCCTTACGACCCTTGCACTGGGGCTTATAAAGCCTGTGCTTGGGTTCGTGGAGTCCTTGCAGGATACGGCGGAGCTGGGGGACAGTATGGTGTCCCCGGTGATGAAGACGCTGGCCATTGGAATTGTTACGGAAACCGGGAGGAATATCTGCGAGGAGGCGGGGGAAAAGACGGTGGGAAGCGTTCTTGCGCTGGCGGGCAGTATCGGGGCGCTCTATGTGCTTCTGCCACTGCTGCAAGGGGTGCTGGATCTGTTGGAGACACTGATATGAGAAAGCTGCTGGTTTTTATTCTGCTGATGCGCCTGTGTTCTGGGTCGGTCTGGGGGATGGACGCAACGGAAAAGGCCGCTGAAGCCTTTGATATCGAAGCTGTGGAAGAAGCCCTGCCGGAGCAGGCCAGGGAGTATCTGGGAGACGTTACCGTCGAGACGGTGGGGGATTTCGGTCAGGGCCTTTCCGATATCGTCACAAGCGCATTGGGGAACAGCGGTGGCGCTGTGAAGCGGGCCGTGGGGCTGTCAGTTCAGATCATTGCCATTGCGCTTTTGGGGGCGGTAATGCGAAGCTTTGGTGGAGGAAAAACGGTTTCGGCGGTGGAGCTGGCGGCGGTGCTTGCCATCGGCATGTGCTGTTTGGGCAGGATTTCCGGGTACTTTACGGAAGTGGCGGAAACGGTGGATTCTCTCAGTGCCTTTTCCGGGTTTCTGTTTTCAGCATTGGCGGCAACTACGGCGGCTACCGGGGCGGTGGGAACGTCTACGGCTATGTATTGGGTTACAGTGGCGGTGTGCAGCCTGATT
>CAZEPQ010000081.1:0-9019 GCA_964514175.1 uncultured Oscillospiraceae bacterium | reverse complement strand
CATGCCACAGCTTCCACAGATCGTTCTCGCGGATAAAGTCGATGCACAGGCTGCCCAGCACCCAGTTGGATACGGCGCCACGCTCAGAAATGTCGGTCACCAGACCAAAGACATAGAAGAAGCCCTTGGCGGTCTTGCCATCGTCGGCAATCTCAATAATGGCATTGTCCAGGGAGCGGATCTCCATGGGGCCTCTGCCGTAGAGCTTTTCGTCAGAATATTCTCCCAGATCCTCGGGGAATACCTCCTTGAGTACCTGAGCCTTTGCCTTGGTGGCGGCATCGATGGAAACATAGTAATCGACCAGAGCCTGACGGCCTGCATAGTAGCCGCTGTTGACACCCAGAGAGATATCGTCCCTCTGGGACCAGAGATCATCTAAAATGGTGGGCTCCTTTTTGAGAAGCAGGCTCATCACATATTTACCGGCCAGGTTTTTTACATCCCGGCGGTCCTCAAAGCGGCCCACAAGCTCTTCTGTATTAAATTTCAGGAATGACATACATGCGCTCCTTTCCTTTTACTTTGATGTCTACATTATAATGGAAGTTTGGGCTTAACGGAAATACGCAAAAGCTATGCAGTATTCCTTGAAGTTATGAGAAAAGCAGACCTGCCGGGGCAGGTCTGCCGAAATATCATTCTTTCAGGTTATGGATTCCCAGGCTCTTTTGGCTTCCAAAGTCTTTCTTAGGGAAGACTTCGTCGAAATAGTCATCAAGCTCCTTGCCCAGATTTTCAAAATAGTTGATGGCGTAGTGATACAGTCGGGCTGCATTGGACTGGAAGATCCGATCCCGGCGTTTTGCCACGGAAAGGAGCCGTTTCAGGGCCACATCCGTGGAGCGAAGCACCTTGAGCCCACGCATATTCTTCCTGTAAACCATGTTGGCCGGGATCAGAGAGATGCCCAGATTGTGCCGCAGGGCGTCGTCGATCAGATCCCCTTCGTTGCTGTGCAGGAGAACATTGGGTTCGAATCCGGCGATGCCGCAAAGTACCTTTGTGACCTTCTGGTCAAAGCTGGCCTCATTGACCAGAAAATGATCTTCTGCAAAGTCCGCAAGGCGCACATACTTTTCGTTTGCTAGGGGATGCCTTTCCGAAACAACAATAAAGACCTCTTCCTCCATAAGCTTGATCTGTTCGATCTCATTATTTTCGATGGTAACGGGGGTCACGGCAAAATCCAGCTTGCCGGATAAAAGCTCGCTTTCCAGAATGCTTTCTTCATATAAATACTGGTTGATCTGGACCGTTTCGCCGCTGGCCAGAAAATCGTAAATCAGGTCGTGGAGGACGCCTGCCACGGGGGAGGCGATGGAGACCATATCGTCGGAGAGCTTTTTGATCTCAGAGAGCTTTTTCTCGCCCTGCTCCAGCACCTGAAAGGCAGAGGAAACATAGTCGTAATAGACCTTGCCCATGGCGCTGAGGCTGATTCGGCCTTTTCTGCGCTCAAACAGGGTCACGTCCAGGCTTTTTTCCAGTTTTGCGATGGCTTTGCTCAGGGCGGGCTGAGAAATGTACAGACTTTCAGCGGCCTTGGTGATGTTTTCAATCTCTGCTACGGTTTTGAAATAATACAGCAGTGTCAGTTCCATATACATTGCCCACCTTTCTTCGAATATTATAGTACAAGGAGTTGGGGAAGTAAACTTTCAATAATTGACCTGTGCTTTAACTGCAAAAAAGCAGAGGCCGCTGCTTTTCGGCAACGGCCTCTGTAGAAAAAGCGAATATTATGCGCCCTGAGCCAGGTAAGCGTCGATGGCTTCCTGATACAGCTCGGTCATGCGCTCCACGTCGAATGCGGACAGCACATCCTCAACGAATGCGTCCCAATCGTCCATGGACTTTTCACCGGTGATGAACTGGAGGCAAGCGGTGCTGACATAGCTGCCCAGGTCGGTAGCAATGCCGGAATATTCCGTCTGAGCCTCTGCGGTCCAGATAGCACCGGGAGCCTGCACGGAGATGGTGTTACGCATCCACAGATCCAGTGCAGCCACCTGTGCATCGGTGTAACCCAGGAAGTTACGCTCGTTGATGCAGATGGAGCAGGGAGTGGAGGAGGTGTACTTAATGAGGCACAGGGTAAAGTCGTAACCCTCGGGGTTGTTGGTAACAAGCTCGGTGAGGATGGGTTCGCCTTCATCGTTGAACTCGAAGGTCTCGCCCTCTACACCGTAGTTTGCCAGCAGGATGCCGTCTTCGGAGTAGAAGTAGTCGATGATACGGCAAGCCAGCTCAACATCGGTGCCGCCGGCAGCCACAGCCGCGCCGCCCTTGCTGATGCGGGAGGAACCTGCATCGTCAAAGCCGCTGAGGTCACCCTCGTTCAGGACCACTGCACGAATGGGCTGAACCACTGCGTCGGGCTCATAGCCGGAGAGGTTGTTCATGCCGTTGACGGAGGTGGTAAAGTAGCCGCAGCCATTGCCCACGATCTGGTCGTCGGTGGCAGTGTTGTTCATGGCCTGGGACATGAAGTCGGGGGAGATCAGGCCCTCGGCATACCAGTCAGCAATGAGCTGGATATAGTCCCGGAAGCCATCCATGGGCAGACAGTACTGAATCTGGTCATCGGTATAGATCCAGCCGCCCAGAGAGTTGTTCTCGCCGCTGACGCTGATGCCAAAGGCAGAGTTCAGGGTGTTGGCGCCGTTGGCAGCGATCCACAGAGGATACTTACAGTCGTTCTCAGACTGGAAGGTCTTCAGAACATTGTACAGGTCATCTACGGTGACGGGAACTTCCAGTCCGTCTGCATCCAGCCAGTCCTGACGAATAACAGGGCCGGAGGAGGGAATCAGGGTGGACTGAATATTACCGGCCAGAGCCACGTTGCCGGCCTCGGTATAGGTGTCACGGGCGATGGAGGGGTTGTTGTTCAGAATGTCGAAGTAGTTGGGCATGATGTCCTCATAATCGACAAAGTTGGCGATGATGTCACCCTCGATGAGATCGTCCACATTGGTGGAGTTGAACATACCGAAGTTAAAGACGATGTCGGGCATTTCGTTGGCAGCAACCATCAGAGCCATGTCGGTGGAAGCGGTCAGCAGGTTGGCGGTGGTGAAGTCCAGGGTCACGCCGGTGCGTCTCTGCAGTTCCGCATAGACGGTGCCGTCGGTACCGTAGTCGGTGATAACGGCCATGACAGGGGGAACCACATAGTCCCATGCGGTGAGGGTGGTGGGTTCATCCACCAGAGGCAGAGGTTCAGCTTCGGTGTAGGTGCGGATGATCTCTGTGTCGGAGGCAGGCGCTTCCTCCACAGGCTCTTCCTCTACGACAGAGGCCTCTTCCACAACGGAGGCTTCCTCTACTACTTCGGGCTCAACCGCGGGTTCCTCTTCAGGCGTTTCTTCCACAACGGAGACCTCGGAAGCTGCTGTGGTTTCGGATGCTTCGCTGACTGCGGATTCGGTGCCGCCACAGCCTGCCATCAGGCCAAGCAGCATGGCGATGCAGAGCAGGATGCTCATAAGCTTACAAGTGTTTCTCAATGTGTGCACATCCTTTCCAGGGTATTTTTCCTGTATATTGTACGTCTCTTTTTATGCAACCACAAATGCCGAAAAATTATGAGCCATAACTGGGAGTTATCTATCCGACAGGGGATTGCTGAAAAAGAGATAACTCCCGGTTATGGCTTGGAAAGGATTTTTGGAGGGGAACGCATTTTGCGCACATCTGGTTGATATGGGCCATAATTCGAAACTAGGAATCCCGGCCCCGCTCTGCTAAAATATTCTTGATCGAACCTCTGCCCCTTTGGGGCAAATCTGAATGAAACGAGGAAAAGCTATGAAAGCTACATTTCGTAAGCTGATGGCATTGGTGCTGACCCTGGCAATGGTACTGACACTGATGCCTTCTGTACTGGCAGATGGCCCTGACGGCCCTGCCACCGCTCCTGCGGGCCTGGTGATCGAGGATGGCAATTGCGGAACCTTGGTCACCACCACGGAACAGATCGCGTCCATTACCCTGTCCAATCCCACAGACAGTGCCGTCACGGTGCATGTGGTGGAACTGGGAGAGGCAACGGATGTTGCCATCGGTGCCGGAGAAACCTATACATTCTCTGCCCCGGCTGTCTATGATGAAAACGGTGATGCCTACAAGCTGGCGCTGACCGGCACCGACGGTGAGACCGCTGCGGAGTATCCCATTGTCCAGGGCGCAACCCTGAATGGAAGTCTGGAGTATACCATCACCCTGGTCCGGGGCGTTCTTGACTACTATGTGTCCCACGGACAGGAAACGCCCCGCTGGATCACCTGCTTTGTCTATGCCGATGAAAACGGTGTGGATCCGGAGCGGTCTGTGCTGGCCGGTGTCAACGGCGAGGTGAAGGCGGGAGATACGGAGCTGTCCGACATTTCCATCCTCTCTTACAGCGACAATACCTCTGCCCTCCGTGCAGGCGGTACCGGCACTCTGACTGTTAAGGGTGCGGATATTCAGCTCTACGGCGATGGCGGCGATGACTTTACCGGCATCGGTGCAGCTCTTGGCGTAGCAGATACCGCCACTCTGAATGTCAGCGAATCCAGCGTGTACACCGAGGGCATCCTCCGCAGCGCCATTTTCGCCGGAGATGAGGGCGTTATGAATCTGGACGCTGTGACAGTGGATTGCGAGCCGGGAGAATATCAGGCAGACGTAAGCATCTCCTCCGCCGGTATGGCCTCTCCCCCCAACGGTCTTGGCATCTGGGGCAACTGCCGTGCCATGAACATGGTGGATGCAGCGACTGTGAATATCACCGGCTGTGAGATTATCTCTCAGGACTGGGGCGCACTGGGCGTGGATGACGTTACCGACGGGCATCTGACGGTGAAGGATTCCACCATCCGCATCAAGGATCAGGGCTATGGCGCTTATGCCATCGGCAAGTGCGTGGATGTCTTTGAAAACTGCGTTTTCGACATTGAATACGGCGTTGTGGGTTATGCCGCAGCCGGTGACGGCTCTGAGATGATTCTCAGCAGTGGTTCCAAGGCAGAATCCCGGAATTACTACGGCTTTGTGACCCACCAGTCCTTCAACGGCACAAACTCCAAGATCACCGTCACCGGCGAGGGCACGGAGCTTTATGCCAAGCTGGGCGGCATTGTGGCTAAGGGCCGTGGCGCAGACATTGAGATCAGCGATGGTGCTGTGGTCACCGCTGAAAGCGGAGTTCTGGTTCGGGCGCAGATCAACGATGATACCGGTGCAGGCTCCATGGATGGCACTGAGGTGGTCAATGTGACCATTTCTGACACTTCTTTGAAGGGCGATATTATTCAGGGCATGGGCACTGAATACGAATCTGCCGACACTGCGGAAACCGCAGACGGCGCAGAGCCTGCTATGGAAGGCAATCCTGCGGAGATGGGAGATGTAAATCCTGCCGAGGGCGGTATGGGTGATATGGGTGCAATGGGCGCTATGGGTGCCATGGGCCCCGGTGGCCCCGGCGGCATGGGCAGCTCCGCCAAGACGGAGTCCACTATGAATGTGACCCTGAGTCGTGCCCAACTGGAGGGTGCCATTTCCTCCGCATCCCTGGATCTTGCCATTGAGGACGGCAATATTTCCTTCGACAACATCCTGGATGTGGGCGTTGTGGAAGAAACCACCCTGGAATACAACCCCTTTGCAAAGCTGAATGTGACCCTTCAGGAAGAGGCCTGCTGGGTAGTCACAGAGCCCTCCTGCCTGATGGCTCTCACCATCGATGACAGCAGCCGTCTGGAAGCCCTTCCCGGCTATCTGCTGGTTATGACCGTGGACGGGGAAGAAACCCCTGTGGAGCCCGGTGAATATTCCGGTGAAATTTTTATCGACGTTCTGGTGGATGAAAGCTATGTCCCCGAGGAGGAAGTTCCTTCCGTGGTGGAAGAGGAACCCACTGTATCTGAGGAACCTGTCCAAGCCGAGACTCCTGCCGAAGAGGCTACTCCTCAGGAAGCGTCTCAGGTGGAGGAAGTTATCCAGTCCTCCGGCATGAGCACCGGCGCTATCGTTGGCATCCTTGCCGCAGTGCTGGTGGTTCTGGCTGTGGTCATCATCGTGGTAAAGAAGAAAAAGTGATATAAATCAAAGTCGGCAGCACTTTTGGGTGCTGTCGATTTTTTCTGCCAAAAGCCATTGTTTTCAATGCGAAGCTTGCTGGAAAGCGTGGGATTGATGTGCAGGAAAAGGAATCTGCGCCACATAATCCCCAGGGCTCCAAACCAGAGCACAAAGTGTAGTTCCGTGCAAAAAAGCACCCTTTTCAGAGCCTGTGTTCTGGGGTTTACAAGTTGACTTTACCTGCCGGAGTGGTAAAATAGGGAGGAATATAATTTCTTTGCCACCGGCAAAGAAGTGAAAGGAGAACGAATATGAAAAAAATGCTGAGCATTCTGCTGGCGCTGTGTCTGGTTCTGGGTCTTGCAGCCTGCGGACAGACCGCTTCCACCGCCGAATCCGCAGCCCCCGCTTCCTCCGCAGAGGCACCTGTCTCCGAGGCTGAGACCGCCGAAGCCCCCGAGGCTTCCGAGGCCCCCGCTCCTGAGACATCCGTTGTGGAAGAGGCTCCCGTAGAGGAAAGTGCTGCCGAGGTCGTAGAGGAAGAACCCCTCACTGGCCCCACCATTGAAAGCGTCACCTACGGCGCAAGCTATGTGGCCACCGCTGCCACCGATGATGACACCATCAACAGCCCCTCTGCTTCCTCCAACATTGCATCTGTGACCCTGTCCGACGGCACCGTTGTGGAAGCCAAGGACGGCGGCGTTCTGACTCTGGTGGTTAACGGCGAGCAGTACGACATCCTGGACTATCTGGAAAAGGGCACCGTGCTGGGCGAAGGGACTTACTCCTTCGAGACTACTGCTGGCACCGAGGTATACTCCGAGATGGGCAAGTTTATGAACATGGCCGGCCAGACCGCACAGTATACCTACCGTTCCGCCCTGTGGATCGGGGCTGAGGGCATTGTGGAAAACGAGACCATCCCCGCCCTGCTTGCCAATGTTGATACCTATGACGCCACCGCACTCCGCGGCGGTACGCTGAGCTCCAACGGTGCATTCTTCAACGGCATCATCGTGGATTCCGCTGACTATGACATCGGTCATATGACCATCACCGGCAACGGCGACGGCGCCAACGACTTCCAGGGCTCCGCAGCCATGGTTCTCTCCAAGGGCACTGCGGATGTGACCCTGCAGAACTCCGTGGTTATGACCAGCGGTGTCATCCGTACTGCCGCTGCCGTTAAGGAAAACGGCATCATGCGGATCATGAACTCCGTCATCTACACCGAGGAGACCCAGGACACCCAGGAGGAATATGATGCACTTGTAGTTCCCATGATGAAGCGTACTCCCTTCGCACTGGGACTTGAGGGTGTTGTCCGTGCTACCAACGTGCTCGGTTCCGGCCAGGGCATCTACTCCAACTCCCTGATCGTTTCCTCTGGCTGGGGTGTTCTGTCCACAGACTCCTGCACCGGCTACAGCCAGACCGGGTACTACGCTCTGGACGTTTCCAACACCGTTGCAGGCACCGGCACCGTTGAGGTTGCACAGGATGGCGTTGATTACTACGCTACCCGCACCGTGGACGGCGTAACCTATGGCTACATTCCCGGCGGCTCCGGCTACGTTGCGTACGCCGACTCCGGCGTCTGCGACCGTTTTGACAACGTAGATTTCTACGGCGGCAACGAGGTCCAGATCATGGCTTCCTCCACCTCCTCCGCAATCTACACCAACTCCAAGCTGACCTCCGGTCACATCGGTGTTATGACCCAGCAGAACGCAGGCGGCACAATCTCCATTGCTGACTCCACCCTGAACGTGGGTGAGACCGGCGTGCAGATCAAGTCCGGCGCAGCCAACGATGGCTACACCAACGTGATTCTGGACAACACCCAGGTGAACTTCACCGCGGACTCCAAGTGGGGTGGAACGCTGGTGGAGCTGGTTGAGTCCGATGACGCAGGTAACCCTGGCAACACCGAGTTCACCGTAAACGACACCGGCGACGAGGCTACCACCGCCACCGCTACTGCTGCAGTAGACGATACCAACGCCACGCTGAAGAACGGCGAGTATACCGGCAACATCTGGAACAACATCTACAACAAGTTCCAGAATCTGAACGTGGTTCTGGACAATGCCACCGTAAATGGCACCATTTCCTCCTCCTATGGCTACCATCTGAATGATGACGGCACCCGCATGGAGAACGGCACTGTCCTCAACGCAGATGCCACCGGCAACTACATTAATTCCGGCGTTTCCGATTATCACAAGATCGGCGCGCAGCACAACGTTGCCAACACCCAGGTCAATAACCCCGTAAACGTTACCGTTCAGAATGGCTCAGTCTGGAACGTGATTCTGGCTGACGGCACCTGCGGCGAGGCTGAGTCCTGCCACATCAACAACCTGATCGTTGACGAGACTTCCACTATCACCGCTGATGCACCTGTAACCATCCATGTCTACGGCGAAGTGGACATCAAGGGTGAGGTCAGCGATAACATCACCATCGTGGAAGAGGACTACACCGCGCCCGACTGCACCACCAATACCCTCACCGCAGTGGACATGGCTGATCCCCGTCACACCGCCACCTTCGTGATCGTGGACGAGAACGGTGAGCCTGTTATCGGTGCTGCTTCCTTCGGTGCTTACAAAGCCTTCGCTACCAGCTATTTCTCCCTGGCTTTCAGCGGCTATGAGATGATTTCCATGGATGTCACCGAAGGCACCGCTACCATCACTCCTGTCACTGAGGATGACCCCGACGGCTACTATGGCGAATATGACTACAACATTGCCATGGAATCCGACTGCACTGTCACCGTGGTGGTGAAAGCCGCTGCCATGGGCATGATGGGTATGGGCGGCATGGGTGGCCCCGGCATGCCCTGATCCCGGCTGACCTCAGGAACATAATAAAATAAATTTGAGGGGCTGTTGCAAAATGCAAATTTTTGCAGCAGCCCTTCCTTATCTCCAACATA
>CAZEPQ010000080.1:0-9117 GCA_964514175.1 uncultured Oscillospiraceae bacterium | reverse complement strand
GTCCCACCTTCTTCTTTTTCAGAACTTGGCTCTCAATGGGCAGCCCGTGGGTATCCCAACCGGGAATGTAGGGTGCCCGGTAGCCGGTCATGTTCTTGTAACGGATGATAAAATCCTTCAGGATCTTATTGAGCGCGTGGCCCATATGAATGTCACCGTTGGCATAGGGAGGGCCGTCGTGGAGAATGAAGCTGGGTTTATCCGCATTGCGCTCCATGAGCTTCTTGTAGGTCTTGACGCCGTAAGCCTCATTAAGGAGCTGGGGCTCCCGCTTGGGAAGGCCTGCCCGCATGGGGAAGTCTGTGGCGGGCAGATGAATTGTCTTGTTGTAATCCTTTGCCATTTATGAATATTCCCTTCTTCTGCGCCACAAGAGCGCAGATCTATTATCTAAAAAGTAGCCGGTGCCGGCTATTACTGCCCGATGGGGCGGATGACAATGGTGTCGTTCATAATGTCGCCAGAGGTCTTTTCGGGGGCCTCCTGGGGAGCATCGTCTTCCCAGATCATGGCCTCAGAGCCGATGGGCTCCTGATCCTCCGGGATCTGACCGATGATGTTCTGAATGTTGACCTGGATCTGCTGAGCGGTCTGGTTCGGATCTACCTGAGCCATGGGGATCTCGGGAACAATGATGGTATCATCAGAAATCTCTACGCTCTGGGGCTCTTCGGCAGTCTCAGGGGTAGGCTCGGCGGGCTTTTCACCCTTGGGGGTGATGGACATTTCCCGCACGTCCTCCAACTGGGCGACGGCTCTGTGCATCTGTTCCTCAACGTGGAGAATGAAGGCGGCTGCGGTCTTCTTGGCACGGCTGACACGCTCGGCCTCAATGGCCAGCTCCTTCTTCAGCTCCTGAGAACGGAGCCGCATGGTCTCTTCCGTATCGGAGAGCATCTTGGCGCACTTGCGCTCGGTATCCACGATCATTTCATCGGCGGTCTGCTGGGCAGCCAGAATGGCCTTGTTCAGGGAATCCTCCTGCTCGCGGTATTCCTCCAGCTTTTCCACCAGAACCTTCATCTTGCTCTTGAGAACGGCGTTCTCCTTGTACAGAGCAGAGTAATCCTCCACCATGGGGGCCATAAAGTCATCCACAGCCTTAGTATTATAGCCGCCGAATATGGCCTTCTCAAAGCCCATGGATTTCTCTCGTACTTCCTGTGGTGTAAACATCGGATATCTCCTTTCATAGAGCGAAAGGGCTCGGTTTATCACCCAGCCCTTGCCGCTTTATTGTTTTAGGCGTCCTCGTCCTTGGCTTCGTCCACGCCCACATCTCTGGGAACCAGGATGTAAACGTTGTTGGCTGCCTTCTTAATGGAGCCATCCAGGGCGTAAGCACAGCCGCTGAGGAAGTCAACCACTCGACGGGCAACATCCTTGTCGGTGGCCTCGCAGTTGAGAACAACTGCGTTACCCTTGCGGATGTTGTCGGCAATGGCGGTGGCGCAGTCGAACTTTTCGGGCTGCACCAGTACCACGCGGTACTTGGTGATGTCGGGGGTGACACCAATATTCATCGCACTCATGGGAGTTCTCACAGGCTCGCTGACGGGAGCGGTATTCATGCCCATGCCGCCCAGATTGATGGGGGCTTCCACAGGAGCAGCCGGGGTCTGTACGGGAGCTGCGGTGGGACGGGCATAGACGGGCTCGTCCAGGCCATCGTCCATATCCATGTCGTCGTCGATCAGTGCGCTGTCATCGTCGTAAGGCCGGGTCAATTTCTTCAGTTCGTCCATAATACTCATGGCAGTATCCTCCAAATTAATTTTTTACGTATTGTCTCGACCCAAAAATAGCGGTACCAACCCGGATCAATGTCGTACCCTCTTTTATGGCGTCGGCAAAGTCGTCACTCATGCCCATAGATAGGCAGTCTACCATATTATTATCGTATTTTTTCGCCTTTATGTCAACATAAAGCTGAAACATTTTCGCAAAATATCGCAAATTTCCGCCATTTTCCGTGGAAATTGGGGGGATGGTCATAAGCCCCCGGAGTCTCAGGTGGGGGAAATCCACCATTCGGGCGGCAAACTCGTCCGCCAGCTCCGGCGGAACGCCAGATTTTGCTTCCTCGCCGCCCACATTGACCTCCAGAAGAATGTCCTGGAGGACCGCTTTTTGTGAGGCAAGTCGTTCCAGAGTCTCCATCAGAGCCACGCTATCTACGGACTGAATCAGATCCACATTGCCCACCATAAACTTGGCCTTGTTCTTTTGCAGGTGTCCGATGAAGTGCAACGGACAGCCCTGGTAAGCATTTTGATCCAGCTTCTCCTGAAGCTCCTGCACCCGGTTCTCTCCGCAGATATCCACCCCGGCGGCGATGGCCTCCCGAATGCGGGAAGGATCGTTCATCTTGGTGGCGGCCAGCAGAGCAATCTCACTTTCAGCTCTTCCGGCCTGAGCGGCAGCACGGGCCATTTCCTCCCGGATTCGAGCAATATTGTCGGCTATGGTAGACATAGGCATTGCCCCTTCTATGGAAATTGCGTATATCATAGTATACCTTGTTTTTTGGGAAATTTCCACCCCTGATTTCCTGTTATACAGAAATTTTTACAGTTAAATTCCGGATTTTTGCCGCATCAAAAAGGTGCTGCTCACAGCGCAGCAGGGTCTGACAGCCTCCCGGGGTGGTTTGAGCTTCCTCCACGGTAAAAGTGGCCTCACGGAAGATCCCGGACAGCAGCTCGGCGGAGAGCTGATCTCCTACCGCTACGGCAAAGGGCAGCACCAGAGAAAGCTGCCAGTCCTCTGAGGTGACAATGCGGCCCAAGACTTGATCCTGAGCCTCCGCGATGAAGATGCCCCCTGTGTGGGCGGGGATCTTTTCACATTGGGCGGTCAGGGCAGAGAGCTGGGCGGCAGCTTCGGAAAGGGACTCCCGCAAGACCCCTTCCAGCACCAGTGCCATAACCTCCACCATGTCAGTTTCGCCGGTGGAAAGTCCTCCGATGGCCCGGTGGAGGGATTCTCGTCTTTGGGGCAGGGCCAGGGCTTCCGCCTCCATGGCTCCGGAAAGGAGTGCTGTCCTGTTTGCGGCATCGGCAGTACTGACGGGACCTGTGAATAAGGGCTGTCCCGGGGAAACCTTTCCCTGGGATGCAGTCCGGGTCCAGAAGCCTGCCTGGGGGGCGTAGATGAGCTCCTGTTGCAGGATCACCGTGCCGGTGAGTACCAGGGCTTCCTCGCTGACTTCCGCTTCGGGAATGTTATCTTCCTTTGGGGTCAAAAGCACCCCCAGCACCTGGCCCAGCCCCAGGGCTGTGATAGCCAGGAGCATCCAGGTGATACAGGCTTGTTTGGACCATTTTCTTGTGTACATATGTCGGCCTCCCGGGAGGGCGCTTAAAGTCCCTCCAATGTTCGGGGCCATTGTATCACAGTCTGTCAGTCGAATTGGGAAACAATTCTGAGGGCTTCCTCCAAAATTTCGGAAGCTGGGGTATCCTTTTCCCGCATGATCCAATGGATATGCTCATTTCGGCGAAACCAGGTAAGCTGCCGCTTGGCGTACCGCCGGGATTCCTGCTTGCATTTTTCCACAGCTTCTTCCAGGGGTCCTGTGCCATCCAGTGCCGGGAAAAACTCCTTGTAGCCAATGGCCTGCAGGGCGGTGGATTCCCGGGGAATGCCACGAACCAGCAGAGATTTGATCTCGTCCAGAAGCCCCTGCTCCAGCATCAGGTCCACCCGCAGGTTGATGCGGTCATAGAGGTCCTGTCGGTCTGTAAAGCCCAGGCCGATCCAGAGGGGCTGGTACTTGTCTGGCATCCGTTGGGTCTCACGGTTGTGCGCGGTGATGGTTTTTCCGGTTTCCTCAAAGACCTCCAGGGCGCGGATGATGCGCTTGCGGTCGGCGGTATGGAGCCTTGCGGCGCTGTCCGGATCCACCCGGCGAAGCTTTTCCAGCATGTAGTCCATGCCCTGTTCCTCCGCCTCCTTTTCCAGGGCCTGCCGTTTGCCTGTGGCGGGATAGGGGGCAAAATTTCTGCCCGCCACCAGAGAATCCACCCACAGGCCGGTGCCGCCAGCCACAATGACAGTTTTACCACGGGAGAGAATGTCCTCCACAATGGGGTCCGCTTCCGCTACGAAGCGGGCGGCAGAATAGCTTTCCCAGGGCTCCGCCACATCCACCATGTGGTGCCGGATACCATCCATTTCCGTTTCCGTTACCTTGGCGGTGCCAATGTCCATACCGCGATAGATCTGCATGGAGTCGGCGGAGATGATCTCGCCATCCAGCGCCTTGGCCAGGGCCACCGACAGGGCGGTTTTTCCCGAAGCGGTGGGGCCAACAATTACGATCATGTTATTCCTCATGCAGGATCACCATACGGGGGGTGTGGTGGACCGCCGGGAGATACTTCTCCATCAGGTCCACGGTGGTAAACTTAATGGAACTGGTGGACATGCAGGGATGGCAGCCCACATAGGGCAGCTTCAAGATATCCTCGTCCATCAAAAGCTCCACATGATTTTCGTGGTCATTCATCAGGCCCATGACGCTGACGGAGCCGGGAAGAATGTCCAGATATTCTTCCATCTTCTGTTCGTCTCCGAAGGATAGCCGAGTAGAGCCGATTTGTTTTGCCACGTCCTTGGTCTTGAATTTCTTGCTGCCGGGAAGCATCAGGAGGAAATACTGATCCCCCTTGGAGTTCCGCAGAAACAGGTTCTTGCAGATGGCGGTATCCTCTCCCAGCAGAGCGTCGGCTGCGGCGCAGTCCTCCATGGTGCGGGCTTCGTCGTGGTCTACCCGCCAAAAGTCCATGGCGAGCCGGTCAAGCAGGTCATAGGCCCGGATCTCCCGGGCCTGACGGTTTGTTTCGTCCAGAGGACGACCATGTTCCAGTTGCATCTTCATGGGTTTTTACCTCAAAAAATCAGGAATGCCAGCAGGACGATCACGCCCAGAATGATGCGGTAAATGCCAAAGACCGCAAAGCTGTGGCGCTTCACATAGTCCATCAGGCTGCGGATCACCAGCAGGGAGACCACAAAGGCCACAACGCTGGCAACGATCAGGCATACCCATTCGCTGGCGATCATGCTGCCGCCGTCCAGAATAAACTTCAGAGCCTTCAGGGCGCTGGCACCCAGCATGGTGGGGATGGCCAGGAAGAAGGAGAATTCCGCACCCACGGTCCGGCTCAGTCCCAGGAAGATGGCACCCAGAATGGTTGCGCCGGAGCGGGAGGTGCCGGGGATCATGGCAAGGACCTGAAAGCAGCCCACCAGGAAGGCAGTCTTATAGCTGATGTCCTTAGTGGTGCGGATGGCAGGCTTGCGGTTCTGATTCCGTTTTTCCACCAGAATGAAGGCCACGCCGTAGACAATGAGCATGATGGCAACCACCACATGATTGTACAGATGCTCGTCCATCCAGTCATCCAGCAGCAATCCCAGGATCATACTGGGGATCACCGCTACAACCACCTTGAACCACAGGTCCCAGGTCTGACGCTTTGCAGCCGGGTCCTTTTTGGAGGAGAAGGGATTTAATTTGTGGAAAAATAGCACGATCACCGCCAGAATGGCGCCTAGCTGGATCACCACATCGAACATCTCCATAAATGCCTCGGAGGCATTGAGGGGAAGAATCTGCTCCAGAAGGATCAGGTGGCCTGTGGAAGAAACGGGCAGCCATTCTGTGATACCCTCCACAATGCCGTAGATAATGGCCTTTAAAATTTCAAGAATCATAATGTATCTCCTTCATTACGGGGAATCGAATTTCATCACCCGGGGGACATGAGAAACCGCACCCGGGAATCTTCCGTTATACCTGCCGCTTGAACTGCCGCTCCAAGGTGTTCCTGCTCAGGGAAATGCAGACGGGGCGGCCATGGGGGCAATATTTGATATCGTCCCGGGCCATCAGCTCTGCCACCAGGGCGGAAATCTCCTTGGGGTCTGTTTTCTTGCCGCCCTTGATGGCGGCCTTGCAGGCCACCGTGTGGAGAAGCTCGTCAAAAACCGTGTTCTTGTCCAGCTTTTTGCCCTCCATCAAGTTTTGTGCCAGGTCGGAGAGGCAGGTCTCCGTGTCTTTTTCATCGATATCTGCCGGAATGGCCCGCACTACCAGGGTGTCGCCGCCGAAGTCCTCCAGGGAGAAACCCAAGGATTCCAGGGTGTCGCCGTTGGCGATAAGGGTGGCCATTTCCTCCTGAGAAAGGCTCAGGTGTAGGGGGGCAAGGAGCATCTGGCTCATAATCTCGTGCTGCTGGGCCTTGAGCTTTTCAAACAGGATCCGCTCATGGGCGGCATGCTTGTCGAACAGCAGCAGACCGTCGTTCTGCTCCACAATAATGTATGTGTCCAGGGCCTGTCCGATGATTCGGTAGGGAGCTACGGCTGCTTGTTCCGGAATTTCTACCTTGGGCGCTTCCGGCATTTTGGGTGTCTCCATTGCGGGAAGGGGCATGGTGGTTTGCTCGAGAACTGGCTCCGAGATCTGCACCGAAACTGGTTCGGAGATGGGCTCCGGCTTTGGGGTTTGAGCCTTGTGTACCGGGAAGGTGCCGTAATCTGTGACCACTTCCTGTACCTCGGAGACCGTGTCAACGAATGGTTTGGTTCTCTGGGAGACTGCCGGGGCCATGCGAACGCTGTCGTGGACCGGTGTTGGGGGGGCCTTCTGGGATTCTGCCCGATTTTGTAGGGCAGCAAACTGCTGGGATATCTCCTGTTTGGGTGTCACAGCGCTGCTCTTTTCCATAAGGGCTGTCATGTTTCTGTATTCTTCGGCAGAAACCGTTTTGAAGAAGTCCTTCTGAGGCTGGGGCTTGGGCTGGGACAGCTTCATCTCCGGCTTTGCGGAAGCTCGACTGAGGGCGCCCAGAACGCCGTAGTGGATGGCATCAAATACGTCTCCCTCCCGGAGGAATTTTACCTCCGTCTTGGCGGGATGTACGTTCACATCCACCGCCGTGGGGGCTACCTCCACATGCAGCACGCAGATGGGGAATCGGCCCGACATGATCTGGTTTTTATAGGCTTCCTCCAGGGCGGAGGCCATCATGCGGGATTTTACATATCGGCCGTTGACAAAGAAATGTTGGAAGCTGCGGCTGCCTCGGCTGGCAATGGGCTTGCCCACATAGCCGGTGAGAGTGATGCCGTTGGAGGAGGATTTGACCTCCACCATGTCCTGGGCAGCGGAACGGCCCATGGCGGAATAGATGGCGGAAAGGAGCCGCCCGTCACCGGGAGTGGAAAGCTCCGCCTTGCCGTCCCGGAGGAAGCGGAAGGCGATTTCCGGATGGCCCAGGGCCTGCCGCTGAACGGCACCGGAAATATAGCTTCCCTCCACGCTGTCTCGCTTTAAAAACTTCATACGGGCCGGGGTGTTATAAAACAGATCCCGAACGATCATGGTGGTGCCCTGGGGACAGCCTGCGGGCTGTACGTCTACCACGTTGCCCGCCTCCACACGGATGGCAGTGCCCAGCTCGTCGCCCTCCGCACGGGTCAGAAGGTCGATCTTGCTGACGGCGCTGATGGCTGCCAGTGCTTCACCACGGAAACCCATGGTGCCGATGCAGCCCAGATCCTCGGCGCAGGATATTTTGGATGTGGCGTGACGCAGGAAGGCGGTGGTGGCATCCTCCTTGGACATGCCGCAGCCGTCGTCGGAGACACGCATAAAGGTGATACCGCCGTTTTTGATCTCAACGGTGATTTTTTTTGCCCCCGCATCGATGGCGTTTTCCACCAGCTCCTTGATGACGGAGGCAGGACGCTCTACCACCTCGCCGGCGGCGATCATATCTGCCAGTTGGGGGGATAATTTATGGATCTTTCCCATGTATTTCACCTGATTTCTTACGGGAAGTATGGTTGTCGTATTTGTGATGGTTCCTCGGTACGCTTTTGGTCAATGCGGATGAAACCGCACCCGATTTGCTGCGGGATGATGTGGGCATCGGCCCCTACAAGCGGAGCCCTGATTTTACATGGCACTCATGCCCATGGCGTTGATGACCATGTGCAGGGCGATGGATCCCCAGATGGTGCCGGCATATTCATAGCACAGGCACAGGGCCACGCTGGGCAGACCGTAGGCCAGGAGATTGTATATGATGTTGATGGCATTCATGTCCCCGATGTAGGACACAATGTGCATTCCTGCGAAGATCAGCGATGTGAGAACATAAGCAAGGATGCGGTTTTTCCGGCGGATGTTGCCAAAAATCAGGCCGCGAATCAGGGTTTCCTCCGTCAGCGGCGCCAGCAGAACGGCACCTACCCACATGACCCGGTAGTTCATATCGGCAATGGAGGAAACGGTATCGTCATTGGGAACCCAGGTGCTGATGCCCAGCAGTTCCACCAGGGTGCTGAGGAAGACCATCAGGACCCAATAGACCATAAAGCCGATGACCACGGACTTTAGAAATCTCAGAAAGTGATCTGCCACCACCGGTAGGCTGTAGGCCAGAAATCGACGGAACAGCAGGGCTGTGATGATAAAATCCGCAAAGAAGTAGACGCAGTTCAGCAGTGCCGCATCATAGGATATGCCCAGCAAAACCATGCCCAGTTCCAGTACATAGCCTATGAGGAAATTATAGATCAGGAACCAGATGATGCCGCCGATGATCTCATATCGGCGCATATTTACCGTAAAGGGCTGCTTGATCTGCTCCATTACACTTCCTCCGCCATCTTCTTTAGCTCAAAGAGGATGTTCAGGGCTTCAATGGGGGTCAGGGTTTCGATGGTGATATCCCGGAGCTTCTGGGCAATCTGTCCGCCGCCCACATCCAGGAAGCTCATCTGAGATTCCTCCTGTAGGGCTGTTTTGGGTTGGGACTGAAGTTCCGAACTGCCGCTCTCCAGCTCCTTCAAAATGGCCTTGGCACGGGAAACCACCTTTTCGGGAATGCCGGCCAGACGGGCCACCTCGATGCCGAAGCTGCGGTCAGCACCTCCGGGGACGATCTTTCTCAGGAAAATGATATCCTCCCCCCGCTTCTTCACGGCGATGTTGTAGTTTTTCAGGCCCTCAATCTCTTGCTCCATTACGGTAAGCTCGTGATAGTGGGTGGCAAAGAGTACTTTGGCACCCAGCTTTTTGGGGCTGGCGCAGTATTCGAG
>CAZEPQ010000079.1:0-9143 GCA_964514175.1 uncultured Oscillospiraceae bacterium | reverse complement strand
GCCATGCCCATGGTGATACCGTCGCCGGTACAGGTGGGCACGGAGAAGCGATGGACAGGTTCGCCGGGATCGAAGAAGCCGGGGGTAGCCTTCTCAAGATACTCGGGGTTGTGGGAGAAGCAGCCTGTTGCCAGCACCACAGCCTTGGCGGAAATGACCACATCGCCGCCACCATCGTTGGCGAGGATGCCGCAGACCGTGCCGGTCTCGTCCTTCAGCACTTCCTTAGCCTCATGGCGCATAAGTACGGGCACATCCACCTTCTTTAGCTGGTCCAGCAGCTTCTCAACAATGAAGGAGCCCATGCCGCCGGGGCCGATGGAGGTGTCAATGCGCTTAAACTTCCGTCCGGTCTTGTTGGTAAACATCATGCCCTTGCCGCCGAAGGGAGTATTGCCCACCACGAAGTCCTCTTCGCAGCCGCAGTCCTCCATGAGCCAGTCGATGAGGCCCTCGGTGGCGTGATACACGTTATAGACCAACTGGGGATCTTCCTTCCACAGGGTCTCAATGAGGAATCTCCGGATCTGCTCGTCACGGGTGTCGGGCTCGCCGGCTTCCTTCAGCTTTTTGGAATAATGGGTGCGGAAACCGCCTGCATACCAGGTGTTGCCGCCGCACTGACCGTTCTTCTCCAGAACGATGACCTTCTTGCCGCTCTGGGCAAGGCGGGTAGCTGCTACCAGACCGGAACCGCCTGCACCGCAGACCACCACGTCGCAGTCCATTTTAATGGGTTCGTGGGGCTCGGGCTTCTTGGGCTCTTCGCCGATCTTGGTAATGATGCAGTTGTGGCAGTTTTCAACACAGAGACCGCACTCGATACA
The DNA here is from genome assembly GCA_964514175.1 of uncultured Oscillospiraceae bacterium. GTDB lineage: Bacteria > Bacillota > Clostridia > Oscillospirales > Oscillospiraceae > HGM13006. Next base: position 8,316 of record CAZEPQ010000079.1, on the reverse strand, counting down.
TTTTTCCGGGTTGATCTGGTATTTTACTCCCTTAAAATGAATGGCCCCTACGGGACATACCGCACGGCACTGATGACAGCAGGAACATAGATCCTGGTTAATTACATAAGCCATACAAATTCCTCCACTTTTATTTTGAATACTAACAAGTATAGCGGATTTTTGCCCTGATTGCAATGGAGATGGATATATCAAAAACTGCGGTAGGGATTCAAATTTTTTTACATTGCGAAAAGCACTACGGAAAATCAATTCCGTAGTGTTTTCGGTATCCCTTATGGAAATTATCGAATCTGGCCGTTTCCGTGGATGACATATTTGTAGGTCTCCAATTCCTCCAGTCCCATAGGTCCTCTGGCGTGGAGCTTTTGGGTGGAAATACCCATTTCGCAGCCCAGTCCGAACTCGCCGCCATCGGTGAATCGGGTGGAGGCGTTGACATACACCGCAGCGCTGTCTACGCACTGGGTAAACAGGTTCGCCGTAGCCTGATCCCGGGTCAAAATGGCCTCGGAATGGCCTGTGGAATGCTCCAGGATGTGACCGATGGCCGCTTCCACGCCGGAAACCAGCTTCACAGCCAGGATGTAATCCAGGAATTCCGTGTCGAAATCCTGCTCTCCCGCAGCCTCCACGTTTAAGATGGCATTCGCTGCCGGATCTGCCAGCAGCCGTACCGGGGGCTTCCCTGCAATTTGCCGTGCCTCCTGCAATCTGTGCTTGAGCATGGGCAGAAATTCTTCCGCGATATCCTCGTGGACCAGCAACACTTCCTCCGCATTGCAGACCGAAGGACGGCTGGCCTTGGCATTTTCGATGATATCCGCCGCCATTTGCAGGTCGGCACTTTTATCCACATAGATGTGGCAAATACCGGTGCCGGTCTGGATGCAGTTGACCTTGGCATTTTCTGTCACTGCCCGGATCAGGCCCGCCCCGCCCCGGGGGATCAGCAGATCCACATAGCCCACAGCTTCCATCAGCTCCGTGGCGCTTTGCCGGGTGGTGTCCTCCACCAGATTGATAAGGGTCTCCGGCAGATTCAGCTCCGCCAGGCCCCGGCGCATGGCCTGAACGATGGCGGAAGCGGAGGAATAGGCCTCCTTGCCGCCACGAAGGACGCAGACATTGCCGCTTTTCAGGGCAAGGGCCGCCGCATCGGAGGTCACATTGGGTCTGGATTCGTAAATAATGGCCACCACGCCCATGGGCACCGCCACTTTGTCAATGATCAGGCCATTGGGGCGCTCCACCCGCCGGAGAACCTTGCCCACCGGGTCCGGCAGCGCAGACACCTGACGGATGCCGTCAGCCATATCGGCGATGCGCTTCTCAGAAAGGGCCAGCCGGTCCAGCATGACCTCAGAGATTTTTCCTCTGGCAGCGGCCAGATCCTTTTCGTTGGCGGAGAGGATTTCCGTGGTGGCGGCCTCCAGTGCATCCGCTATTTTCAGAAGGGCCTTATTTTTCGTTTCGGAATCCGCCCGTGCCAGCACGGGAACCGCCTTTTTTGCCTCCATCAGCAGTTCTTTTGTGGTCATATCAAAGCTCCTTTCCCAGGAATCGGGTGCCCACCTTTTTACCCTCCAGGATGTCATAGAGGACCTCCGGGTGCTTGCCGTTGGCGATGATCATATCGCAGCCCTTTTCCGTGGCGATCTTTGCGGCGGAGAGCTTGGTGGACATGCCCCCTGTGGCCAGTTCCGATCCCTTGCCTTCCGCCAGGGCCAGAATTTCCGGCGTGATCTCCGGCACCACATCAATGAGCTGCGCGTCCGGATTTTTCCGTGGATCGGCGGTATACAGTCCGTCGATATCAGAAAGCAGCACCAGCAGCTCCGCTCCGGCGTTGACTGCCACCAGAGCGCCCAGGGTGTCGTTGTCGCCGATGCCCAATTCCTCTGTGGCTACGGTGTCGTTTTCGTTGATGATGGGCAGGCAGTTCAGCTCCAGCAGCCGTGCCAGGGCATTGTGGAAGTTCTGAAGCCGCTGGGGATGGTCAAAATCGTCCCCGGTCAAAAGCATCTGGGCCACGGTGTGATTGTATTCCCCAAAGGATTTGTCATATACATACATCAGCTCGCACTGGCCCACTGCGGCGGCGGCCTGACGCATGGGGATGTCGCTGGGCCGCTGCTTCAGTCCCAGCTTGCCCACGCCCATGCCGATGGCACCGGAGGATACCAAAATGATCTCATGGCCCGCGTTTTTCAGGTCACTGAGGACCTTGCAGAGCTTTTCCACCTGCCGAATATTCATGTGTCCTGTGGCGTGGGCCAGGGTGGAGGTGCCCACTTTGATACAGATTCGCATAGATGTACCTGCCTTTTGATGTGTTGAAAATTATTATCTCATTAAATCATAAAAGTGTCAATTACTTTCTAAGCCCATGTCCGTCCGGCGCTTTTTGCACCGAACGAGACAACCGCTTTTTCCGGGCTGGGATTAAACTACAAACTGCTTGTAAATCCGCCCTGCCGATGCTAAAATGTAGACTATGGACATTTCCCCGAAAGGAGTTTTCGCATATGAACAAAGGGCCGACGCTGCCCGGGTATATCAAAAAATACACCGGACAGTATGTGGGAGGTCTTGCCTGTCTGTTGGCGGTGGATTTCCTGGAGCTCTACATTCCCCAGCTCACCGGACAGATCACCGACGGTCTGACCGCAGGCGGATTTACTGCAAAAATGCTGCTGACAGATGTGCTGCTTATCGTGGCCATTGCATCGGTGGTTGCTCTGATGCGCTTTGGCTGGCGTGTGCTCATGTTTGGAGCCTCCCGGCGTGTGGAACGGGATCTCCGTGAGGATCTGTACAGCCATCTCACCACCCTGTCCAACAACTTCTATCAGCATCATAAAACCGGCGATCTTATGGCCTATTTCACCAATGATATGGATGCCATTCGTATGGCGGTGGGCCCCGGCATCCTCACTACCTTCGATGCGGTGGTTCTGACGGTGATGGTGGTCTGCAAGATGATCTTCTATGTGGATCTGAAGCTGACCCTGTTGGCTCTGGTGCCGCTGCTGGTGATCCTGCTGGGCGGCAGCTACTACGGCAAAGCCATGAGCCGGCGGTACGAGAAAAAGCAGGAGGCGTTTGCCCGTCTTTCTGACCGGGCACAGGAGAGCATTTCCGGCGTCCGCATCATTAAGGCCTTCCTCCAGGAAGAAAAAGAGATGGAAGCCTTCCGTCGCAGAAGCCGGGAGACCCGGGACGCCAACCTAAAGGTGGTAAAGCTTCGGGCCATTTTCATGCCCCTGCTGGACGGGCTGGTGGGCCTTGCCATGGCGATGACCCTGCTGTATGGTGGCTATCTGGTGATTCAGGGAAAGATCACCCTGGGCAAATTTGTGGCCTTTAATTCCTATGTCACCACGTTAGTGTGGCCCATGCTGGCGGCCGGCGAGTCCATCACCATGGTATCCCAGGGGCTGGCCTCTTGGAAGCGAGTGAAGAGCATGTTCCGGGAACAGGCGGAGATCACCGACGACGAGTACACCGACCACAGCATTGAAAGCATCGACGGCTCCATTGCCTTTTCCGATCTCCACTTCCGCTACACCGAATCCACCCCGGAGGTGTTCTCCGGCTTTTCTACCAAAATTCCCGCAGGTGCCACCGTGGGCGTCCTGGGTCGTACCGGCTGCGGCAAGAGCACCCTGGCCTCTCTGCTGACCAGAATGTACAACGTGGAGCCCGGACAGATCACCATTGGTGGAAAGGACATCCGCAGTATCCCCCTGGCCGTGCTTCGAGAAAGTATCGCCTATGTGCCCCAGGAAAACCTGCTGTTCTCCGACACCCTGCAAAGCAACATTGCCTTCGGCACCCGCACCGCCGATAAAATGCCCTCCATGGAGCAGAAAAAGACCAAGATCTTCATTCGCCAGACCGAAGCCGCGGAGCAGTGGGTGGAGAAGGAGATGCAGGAGCGGGAGAGCCAGACGGACCTGCTTTGGGACGACCTGGACGCCGTTATGGATGCCGCCAAAACCGCTGACATCCACGATAATATTATGGATTTCCCCAAGCAGTATGCCACTGTGGTGGGGGAACGGGGTGTGACCCTGTCCGGCGGACAGAAGCAGCGCTCATCCATTGCCCGTGCCCTGATGAAGGACGCGGAAATTCTCATTCTGGACGACGCTCTTTCCGCCGTGGATACCGACACAGAGGAACGAATTCTGACAGGCCTCAAGGAGCTGCGGAAGGGCAAGACCACCATTTTGATCGCCCACCGTGTCTCTACCGTGCAGTATGCCGACCAGATCATTATGCTTGAGGACGGCATTTGTGCTGAGTGCGGCAGCCACGACAGTCTGCTGGAAAAGAACGGCCTTTACGCTCGACTTTATCAGCAGCAGCAGTTGGAGCTTCAGCTCCAGGCAGAAAAGGAGGCGCTCCGTGATGCAGAATAAACAGGGTGTTTTCCGCCGACTTATGGGATATTTAAGGCCCCACGTCAGGACCATGCTGGTGGTACTGCTGATGGTGCTGGTTTCCACCTGCAGTGACCTGATCCGTCCCGTTATCATCGGCAGCACCATGGACGAGATCACCATGGGCAGCGTATTTTCTGTCATTGTCCGCATGTTTTTGATCTATATCGGCATTCTTATCCTGGGCACTGTCTGCAACGCTGCCCAGACCTGGATGCTGCAAAAGCTGGGACAGGACATCATCTTCCGGCTTCGGAACGAGATCTTCGCCCATGTCCACAAGCTGTCTCTCCGCTTTTTTGACATTACCCCTGTGGGTCGTATTGTCACCCGTGTCACCAACGATGTGGAGACCCTCAATGAGCTGTTTTCCTCCGTCCTGGTGAGCATGGTGAAAAATATCGTAAAGATTTTGGGTATTTCCATCGTCATGCTGGTGCTGGAATGGCGGCTGGCGCTGATTGCCTTTGTCCTGGTGCCCCTGGTGGTATTCCTGACCCGGGTATTCACCAAGCTCTACCGTTCCACCCACCGTATCACCCGCACCAAGGTCTCCGCTCTGAACACCTATCTGTCGGAAAACATCTCCGCCATGAAGCTGATTCAGGCCTTCCATCGGGAAAAGGAAAAGAATTTGGAATTTTCTCAGCGTTCGGAGGATCTGTTTCAGGCCAATTTCCGTGAGATCGTGGTCTATGGTACATTCCGCCCCCTGATCTACTGGATCAGCATTGTGACCCTGGCACTGGTGCTGGGTCTGGGCGGCTATCTGGTACTGGAGGGCACACTGACCATCGGCACGCTGTACATTTTCTCCAGCTACGTTCAGTCCTTCTACGAGCCCATTCAGTCCCTGTCGGACCAGTTCAGCACCCTCCAGTCCGCTATGGCGGCAGGCGAGAAGATCTTTGCCCTGCTGGACGAGGATCCCGCTATCAAAAATCCCGAAGATCCCAAGGGGCTGGAGGAGCCCAAGGGCCGCATCGTGTTTGAGAACGTATGGTTCTCCTACGATGGAGAGGAATGGGTTCTGCGGGACGTGAGCTTTACCATTGAACCGGGCCAGACGGTGGCCTTTGTGGGTGCCACCGGCGCTGGTAAAAGCTCCATCCTCAATCTCATCGGTCGGTACTACGACATTCAGAAGGGCCGCATCACCATTGACGGCATCGACATCAAGGAACTGGACAAGGACAGTCTCCGTCGGGCCGTGGGTCAGGTGCAGCAGGATGTATTTCTGTTCACCGGCGATATTAAGGGTAACATTCGGCTGGGCAATCAGGAGATTTCCGACGCTGACATTGAAGCGGCGGCAAAATTCGTCAATGCGGACCAGTTCATCCGCAATCTGGAGCATGGCTACGAAGAAGCCGTCACCGAGCGTGGCTCCACCCTGTCCGCAGGTCAGCGGCAATTGCTTTCCTTTGCCCGGACCCTGGCCTTTGATCCTGCCATCCTGGTAATGGACGAGGCCACCGCCAACATCGACACCGAGACAGAGACCCTGATCCAGGATGCCATGAATCGGCTTATGGCAGGCCGCACCACCATTGTGGTGGCCCATCGCCTTTCCACCATTCAGCATGCGGACAAGATCATGGTCATGCATAAAGGCAAGCTGCGGGAGCAGGGCACCCATCAGGAACTTTTGCAACAGAACGGCATCTACAAAAAACTGTATGATCTACAGCTCAGAGAACGTTGATTTCACAGGCCCCGCCTCCTGGGAGGTGGGGCCTGTGCTCACAAAAAATCCATTTTTACTGTTCCAACTTTCCACTTTGTCTGCTATAATACCCCGGAGGTGATTTTTATGAACCAGAAGCAAAAAATGATTTCCGGCAGCTTTGTTCTGCTCTTTATTTTTTCTGTAGCCATCTGTACCGCCATGAACATGCTCAACGTTATTATTCCCCTGTATGTGACGGAAACGCTGAAAAGTACCGCCGCCACGGCAGGACTTATGACCACCGTTTACACTGTGTCCGCCTGTGCCAGCCGTCCCATCAACGGCGTTCTCACGGACCGCACCGGACGGCGAATTATGATGGCACTGGGCAGCGGCCTGTTCTGCATCGGCTGTCTCATCAGCGGATTGGTCCCTACCATTCTGGCTCTGACCATTTGCCGTATCCTCATGGGTGTGGGCTACTCCGCCGCATCCACCGCCAATAATACCGCCTCCACCGACGTGATCCCCGCGGACCGGATGGCGGAGGGCATCGGTTATTTCGGCATGAGCCAGTCTGTAGCCAGCGCTTTTGGTCCCGCACTGGCTTCTGTTGTGACGGTGGCCCTGGGCAATCAGAATTCCCTGTTGGCTGTGGCAGCCGTTTGTGCGCTGGCCCTGGTGCTGACCCTTGCTATTCGTTACGAGAAGGCCCCCGGATACCAAAAGCCTCAGGCTGAGGAAAAGTCCTCCGGCGGTTTCTTTGAAAAGACAGCAATTATTCCCGCTCTGTTTGAGGGCCTGTTCCTGTTCCTTACCAGTCTGCCCATGTGCTTTGCCACTCTGTACATCGTCTCCCGGGGCTATTCCTCCGCGGTGGCAGGCAGCTTCTTCGTGGTGGCCTCTGTCGTGATCGTGGCGGTGCGGCTGCTGCTTTCCGGCCTTATGAACCGGCTTCATACTCTGTGGTTCCTGATTCCTGGCATTTTCGCCCTCATTGCCCTGTGCCTGTTGCTGCCTGTGGTGGATTCCTTCATGGGCTTTATGGTCTGCGGTGCCCTGCACGGTCTTTCCCACGGCATAGTGTGGATGGTGCTGGGCTCCGAGGCAGTTCGCAATGCTCCCGCAGACCGCCGGGGCGCTGCCAACGCCACCTTCTATTTTGCCTTTGATGCCGCCATTGGCCTGGGTGCTGCTTTTTGGGGTGCCATGATCGACAATGTGGGCTACAATGTGAGCTTTATCGTGGTGGTGGCAGTCTCTGTCCTTCTGATCCTGGCCAGCATTCCCGCGTTCCGCAGACGGAAAATCAGCGAATAACGAAAATATAAGCCGTTATATAATCTGCATAAACCCTGAGGGTACAGTTTTCTATCTTTTCAGTAGAATTTATATTGAAAATTCAGTTCAAACCCGCTATAATGAATCTGTTTGAATTATAATCGCCGCAGCTGTGCATGGCTGTGAAAAATTTGGGGAATCCCCCGGAAAGAGGTTTGCTCAATGCCTGATTACAAAAAGATTTATGAAGAGAAGAAGGGCTCCGTTGAAGCTGCTCTGAATCTCATCAAGTCCGGCGACGTTATCTGGTGCTCCAACAACTACAACGAGCCCGAGACCCTGTTCGGCCGTCTCCATGAGATCGCTGACCGCGTTGACAACGTCATCGTCTACAAGAGCCGTATCGGCAGCTATCCCTTCATGCTGACTCCCGGCATGGACGGCCACATCAACTGCCATAACTACTTCTACGGCCCCAGCTATCGCAAGGCACATCAGTTGCTGAACGCCAGCTTCATTCCCGTTGACCTGCCCAACTACTACCGTATGGTCAACCGTCATAAGCCCTGCAACATCTTCACCGCTCAGGTTACTCCCATGGACGAGAATGGCAACATGTATGTTGGCATGAACCAGACCATCGAGTACTACGCCATCAAGGACGCCATCGAGCAGAAGAAGACCATCATCGTTGAGGTCAACCCCAACCTGACCTACATGAACGGCTCCGTGCCCATTCCTGTTGAGGCTGTCACCATGCTGTACGAAGTCAACACTCCTGAGTACTGCATCGGACCTGTTACCACCACTCCCGAGGAAGACAAGATCGGCGAGATGGTCGCTTCCCTCATCGAGGACGGCGATACCATCCAGATGGGCATCGGCGGCATTCCCGACACTGTCGGCAAGCACCTGATG
>CAZEPQ010000078.1:8904-9158 GCA_964514175.1 uncultured Oscillospiraceae bacterium | reverse complement strand
GACAATGCTGAGAGCAAGGAAGTAGCTCAGCGTGTTCTGGTCTACGTTCTCGATCAGTTCCTCCGTCTGCTGCATCCTTTTATGCCCTTCATTCCTGAGGAAATCTGGCAGGCCATTCCCCACGAGGGCGAAAGCATTATGATCGCTCAGTGGCCCGAAGCCACCGATGCGCTGAATTTCCCTGCCGAGGAAGACGCCATGGAGCGTATTATGGCTGCCATCCGTGCTGTTCGTAACCGCCGTGCGGAGATGAA
>CAZEPQ010000078.1:0-8894 GCA_964514175.1 uncultured Oscillospiraceae bacterium | reverse complement strand
CAGCAAGAAATCCACGCTGTTTATCGTCACCGACGATACCATAGTGTATCAGCAGGGCCAGGCATTTATTATGAAGCTGGCATACTCCGATAATCTGGTGGTTTCTGCCGCCATGCCTGAGGGCGCTGACGATATGGTCTCCTGCGTCACCGCCGATGCCAAGCTGTACATGCCCATGGATCAGCTTGTGGATTTTGAGAAGGAGCTCCAGCGCATTGAGAAGGAGCTGACCAAGAATCAAAAGGCACTTGAGGGAATTGAGAAGAAACTTTCCAACCCCGGCTTCCTTTCCAGGGCTCCTGAAGCTGTTGTAAACGGTGAAAAGGAGAAGGCTGAAAAGCTCCGGGCTTTGGTTGCACAGCTTAATGAGAGCAAGGCAAGACTTCAGAAGTAATAATTATAGGGAACGGGCAACCGTTCCCTATTTCTGACGCCTTGCGTTTTACAATTCGACATGAAAGTTTATGTCTTAGCCCATGGGGGTGTTTTTATGACCTATGAAGAAGTATTAGCTGCCATCCACAGTCGTAAGGCCTTTTCCACCGGAGGCCCTACCCTTGATCGCATCGGTAGATTGATGCATCGGCTGGACGATCCTCAGGAGGATTTTAAAACTGTCCATGTGGCAGGTACCAACGGCAAGGGAAGTTGCTGCGCCATGGTGGATGCAGCTCTGCGGGAAAACGGCTATCAGACCGGCCTGTTTACCTCGCCCTATCTCAAGGATTTTCGGGAACGAATTCGGATCAATGGGAAACCTATATCCAAGGAGTTTCTTATTTGCTGCTATGATACTGTCATGGAGCAGCAGACAGCCATTGAACAGGAGGGGTTCGAACCCATCAATGAGTTTGAGTTAGTAACCGCCATTGCCTTTGTGGCTTATTCCCGTGCGAAAATGGATTATGTGGTGCTGGAGGTTGGCTTGGGAGGCAGAACTGACCCCACTAATTTAATTTCAAAGCCCGTTGTTTCGGTCATCATGCCGATTTCATTGGATCATACCGCAGTTTTGGGAAATACCGTTCAGGAAATCGCCGCTGAAAAAGCTGGGATTATCAAGAAAGACGTTCCTGTGGTCACCTCGAAGCAAACAACAGAGGCCATGAATGTGATTTATTCTGTTGCCAGTCATGTAGGAGCGGAAGTTTTTGAGGCAGAGGAAGTCATACCTCTTTGTGAAGAGAAGAACGGTTCCAATTTCCTCTGTGGAAACATCCATTTGGATATACCGTTGCTGGGTGAGCATCAGATGGAAAATGCCGCTGCCGCTTGGAAGGTCTGCAAGGTTCTTGGAATCGGGAATGAAGAAAGTAAAAAGGCATTCCGTAATGTTTCCTGGCCTGGACGGCTTCAATATTTTCCGGGCAAGCCAGAATTTCTGGTGGATGCGGGTCATAATCGTGCCGGTGTTGCGGCACTGTGCATTGCCCTTTATAAGCTGTTTTCAGGACAGAAGATTATTTCCATCATGGCAATGATGAAGGATAAGGATTACGAATTTTGTATTCCTGCCATAGCCCGGCGTTCCAAAGCGGTGATCAGTACTACTGTGGGTCTGCCGCGATCTCTGAAGCCGGAACAGGTGGCGGAGGAAGCAGGGAAGTACTGTCCCTCCTACGCCGCACAAAATATGCGTCATGCCATAGAACAGGCAAAGGCCATAGCAGAGGAAGATGATCTCATTTTGATATGCGGTTCTGTCTATGCTGCCGGTGATGCCCTTCTGGTACTGGAAGGAGAATAATAGAATAATTTCCGCAGGGGACCCGTTTCGACGGAAAGTTCCCTGCGGATTTTTATATACTCAGGGAGAGAAATCAAGATTGGGGCGATAAAAAATGTACATCCGAAGCTTTCTTCAGGACAAGCAGATGACCATTACGCTGTCGGGAGAAATTGATCACCACGAGGCCAAGCACGCCATGAAAACAATCACAGAAAAGATCGACGCGTATTTACCCCGAGTCTGCATTTTGGATTTTCGGGACGTGAGTTTTATGGATTCCTCCGGCATTGCCATCGTCATTTCGGCGGTTCGGAGAATGCGGGAGATCGGCGGCAAGTTGATGCTGCAAAATGTTCAGCCGCAGCCCATGAAGGTATTTTGCGCCGCAGGCATTGAGCAAATCGCGGAGATCAAAGGAGGAGTAAAAAATGAAGCCAGAAAATGAAATGAAACTGGAATTTTTAAGCCGAAGCTGCAATGAAGCCTTTGCCCGGGCTGCCGTGGGGGCATTTGTTGCCTCCTTGGACCCCACATTGGAGGAATTGGGAGACCTGAAAACCGCCGTCAGTGAGGCGGTGACCAACTGCATCGTTCACGCCTATCCTGACGAAGTGGGTAAAATTGAATTGTCATGTACCATCTTTCCAGATAGAAGCCTTGAAATTTGTGTTCGGGATTTCGGTGTTGGTATCCCAGATGTGAAAGCTGCCAGAGTGCCACTATTTACAACCGGGGGAGAGGAACGCAGCGGTATGGGCTTTACCATTATGGAGAAATTCATGTCCACCCTTCAGGTGGAGTCTGAAATTGGTCATGGAACCACTGTCATTATGACCCGAAAGCTCCATAAGGGGACGTATACTTGAATACGGAGTTGCTGGAACGTGCAAGAAGTGGGGACAGGGACGCAAAGGAGCAGATGGTGGAGGAAAACGCGGGCCTCATCTGGAGCATTGTCCGCAGATTTTTCGGCCGGGGCGTAGAGCCGGATGATCTGTATCAATTGGGATGTCTTGGTTTTTTAAAAGCCATTGATGGCTTCGATATGGAATTCGGCACCCAGTTTTCCACCTATGCGGTGCCGAAAATTGCGGGGGAGATTCGACGGTTTCTGCGGGATGACGGAACTATCAAGGTCAGTCGTACCATCAAAGAGCAGGCCCAAGCCATAAAAAATATCCGCACCAAATTGACAGGAGAGCTTGGTCGAGATCCGACGATTTCTGAGGTATCGGAAGCCATGGGACTCTCCGTGGAGGAAATCGCGGTGATCGAAACTGCCATGGTTCCGGCTGATTCCTTGCAGCGGCCCACTGGAGAAGATGGATGCAGTCTGGAACAGTTGCTTCCCGGAGAGGAAATCGAAGAAAAGATCATTGAGTCCGTATCCCTTCGGGATGCTATCTCTCATCTGGAGCCCAGGCAGCGGGCAGTCATAGATATGCGGTATTTTCGTGCCATGACACAGGAAAAAACCGCAAAGGTCCTGGGTGTCAGTCAGGTGCAGGTATCTCGTATTGAACGAAAAGCGCTGGAACAGCTTAAAAATTTACTGCTATAACGTCTCCTAAGGCCGGTGGGATCATCGGCCTTTTTTGTCCCGTTTTTGGGACTGTATACATGATATACTGCTATCAAGAAAAGCGAAAGGGGCATTTATCATGTATGAATTTCGTAACGTAAGAGGTCATGTTGAGGTTTACGATATGTGGGGAGAATTTCTTTTTTCCGCAGACAATGAGCGTGAAGCACGGGAGGAGCTGGAGGAAGACTAAGTGGATTTCCCTTTTCATTCTTCCGATTTTATAGTATAATAGCCTCAGAATATGAGGTGAAGGTTTTGAATAACTATAAATTTCTTGTTCAATATGACGGCACACGGTATTCCGGGTGGCAACGGCAGGGGAATACTTCTTCCACCATTCAATTTAAGTTGGAAAAAGCTATCTCCACCCTTTTGTGTGAGAATATTGAGGTGGCCGGCTCCGGGCGTACCGATTCCGGTGTTCACGCTATGGGACAGGTGGCAAATTTCAGAACTACAAAATGTCTGAATATCCCGGATTTTTTGGAAAAACTAAATTCAGTGCTTCCAGAGGATATTGCGGTGATGGATATGACCCAGGCGTCACCCAGGTTCCATGCCCGCCTCGGCGCAAAAGAAAAGACCTATCGGTATACCATTCAGAATTCCAATATTTCGGATGTGTTTTGTCGTAAATATGCGTATAAAATGCCCGAAAAGCTGGACATTCCAGCCATGGAAGCGGCTGCGTCCTATCTGATGGGGACCCACGATTTCAAGGGCTTTTCCACCGGGCACACCAAAAAATCCACCGTCCGTCATATTCGGTCCATTGAAATAACCCCTCAAGGAAATAAGGTATATTTGACCTTTACCGGAAACGGATTTCTATACAATATGGTTCGGATTCTCACCGGCACATTGATCGAGGTGGGCCGAGGGGAACGGAGGCCGGAAAGTATTATAGAGGTTCTTGAAACAAAAGACCGCACAAAAGCAGGCTTTACAGCTCCGCCCCAGGGGCTTTGCCTGATGGAAGTCATATATTAAGGAGGATTTATTATGCTGAAAAAAGGCGATAAGGCCCCGAAATTCGCGCTGCCGGATCAGAACGGACAGATTTTGGATTCCAAGTCTTTGCTGGGCGCCCCCTATGTGATCTATTTCTATCCCAAGGATTCCACCTCCGGCTGCACCAAGCAGGCCCAGGCATATTCAGAAAATCTTGAGAAGTTTACTTCCGCCGGTTATCGGGTAATCGGCGTTTCCAAGGATTCTGTGGCCTCCCATAAAAAGTTTGAGACCAATTACGGTCTTACCATCACCCTGCTTTCTGACCCGGAGCGGCAGGCCATTGAGGGCTTTGATGTGTGGCAGGAAAAGAAAAATTACGGTAAGGTGTCCATGGGTGTGGTGAGAACCAGCTACGTGGTGGATGCCGAGGGCACGATCATCATTGCCAATCCCAACACCAAAGCAGCCACAGACTGCCAGAAGGTCATGGAGCAGTTGGGCCTATGAATATTCAGATCTTTGGAACCAACAAATCCGCCGATACCCGCAAGGCGGAGCGGTATTTTAAGGAACGCTGCATTAAGTTTCAGTCCATTGACATGAAAAAATACGGCATGAGCGGGGGAGAATTTGATAGTGTGCTCCGTGCTGTTGGCGGCATTGATAATCTGATTGATTGGGACAGCAAAAGCCCTGATATTGACCTCATCAAATATATGGCGAATACTGTTGATAAAGAGGACAAGGCATTCGACAATCAAATGCTGATCAAAATGCCTGTGGTACGCAACGGTAAGAAAGCTACCGTGGGCTATTGTCCCGAGATCTGGGGGACCTGGGAATGAGCGAGCTTCGGAAGATTCCCGGTGTGGGGAAAGAAACGGAAAAGGACCTGATGGCCCTTGGATATACCACCATTGAATCCCTTCGTGGGGCTGACCCGGAGGAAATGTATGTCCGGGAGTGCGCCATGCGGGGCGTAAAGGTGGATGTTTGTCAGTTATATGTGTATCGCTGCGTGGTATATTTTGCGGAGACGGAGAACCCGGAGCCCGAAAAATGCCGTTGGTGGTACTGGAAAAATCATAAATTGGAGGAAAACAGACATGTCTGATACGATTTTGACCGAAAAATTGGGCCTTGTTACGGTGGTTTATCTCAACCGCCCCGAGACCCTGAACTGCTTTAATAACGAGCTGCTGGAGACCCTTCGTGATACCCTTGTGGCTCTGGATGGGGACCCGGAGGTTCGCTGTGTGGTCATCACCGGCTCCGGCAGAGGCTTTTGCGCCGGCGGTGATCTGGGTGTGCTTATGGCCTGCGACAGCCAGGAGAAGAGCGACGAAAATATGCGGGTTGCCAACGAAGCAACGCTGGCCCTCTTCAACATGAAGACCCCCACCATTGCCATGGTAAACGGTGCGGCTGCGGGCGCAGGCTTTAATCTGGCCCTGGCCTGTGATCTGATCTTTGCCTCCGAAAAGACCAAGTTCATCCAGTCCTTTGTGAACGTGGGCATTGCCTCCGACTGCGGTGGTCATTATCTGCTGGAGAAGGCTGTGGGCCGTCATTTGGCAAAGGAACTGATGTTCACGGCCCGTCCTGTTTCCGCCCAGGAGGGCAAGGAACTGGGCTTCGTGAATCGTGTATGCTCCCCTGAGACCCTTCGGGAGGAAACCCTGAAATTTGCCGAGATGATCTCCAAGAAGGCGCCCCTTGCCCTGGCTGCGTCCAAGGTCCTGCTGAACAAGGCGGAGGAAATGAGCCTTAGTGAAGTGCTGGATGCTGAAAAAGCCCAGCAGGGCCCCCTGCTGCTGAGCCACGACTGCAAGGAGGGCATTGCGGCCTTCCGTGAGAAGCGAGAGGCGGTATTCACCGGTGCTTAAGATTACAGGTCTGCGACTTCGGCCCGGTGAACCGGAATCCGCACTGGCAAAGAAAGCCCAGAGAGAGTTGGGAAATAAGGAGATCAAGGGCTTTATCGTGCTGAAAAAGTCCGTAGATTCACGGAAGAAGGATGATATCGCCCTGGTTTACACCATTGCGGTGAAGGTTCCCAACGAGCAGTTGGTGCTAAAAAAATGCCGAAGTAAAAAGGTATCCTTGTATATGGAGAAAATTTATGAATTTCCCGTGCAGCACGTTCGTCTTGGGAAACCTCCCGTCATTGTGGGCACAGGGCCTGCGGGACTGTTCTGCGGCCTGATGCTGGCCCGTGTGGGGGCGAGACCCATTTTGCTGGAACGGGGCTACGATGTGGACGAAAGATCCAAAGTCGTGGATGAATTCTGGCAAACTGGTAAGCTGAACACCCAATCCAACGTCCAGTTTGGCGAGGGCGGTGCTGGCACCTTCTCCGACGGCAAATTGAACACCGGAGTCAATGATCCCAGGCTCAAGTTTATTTTACAGGAATTTGCCAACTTTGGCGCGCCCAGAGAAATCCTTTACGATGCCGCGCCTCATGTGGGCACGGATTACCTCAAGACCGTGGTGAAGAACATGCGTCAGGAGATCATCTCCCTGGGCGGCGAAGTCCGTTTTGGGCATAAAATGACGGCGGTTAAAATTGAGGAAGGCCAAATTGTGTCCGTAACCGTGGAAACGGAGGGGGAGACCTATGATTTGCCTACCGATCATTTGGTTTTGGCCATTGGTCATAGCGCAAGGGACACCTTTGAAATGCTTTATGACAGCGGCGTCCCCATGGAGCAGAAGCAGTTTGCCATGGGCGTTCGTATGGAGCATTTGCAGAGGGATATCACCATCAGTCAGTACGGTGCGGAGATTGCAGGTCTGCCAGCGGCCTCCTATAAGCTCTCCTGTCACCCGGATACAGGGCATAGCGCCTTTTCCTTCTGCGTCTGCCCTGGCGGCGTAGTGGTGGCGGCTGCCTCTGAGGAGGGCCGTGTCTGCACCAACGGTATGAGCTATCACGCCCGAGATGGAAAGAATATCAACGGTGCGCTGCTGGTTTCCGTAGGGCCTGAGGATTTCGGCACGGATCATCCCCTTGGGGGAATGTATCTACAGAGAAAGCTGGAGGAAGAATGCTTCCGGGCAGGTGGGGAGAATTATCACGCCCCCTGTCAGAAGGCAGGGGATTTCCTAAACGGGATTCCTTCTTCCGGACCGGGTAAGGTGGAGCCAAGCTACACACCAGGCGTGACCTGGACGGATCTTCATCAGTGCTTTCCCAAATTTATGACCGATACCCTGGAAGCCGCCATTCCTGAGCTGGGAAAGAAGCTAAAGGGCTTTGACGATCCTGACGCGGTAATGACAGCGGTGGAGGCTCGTTCCTCCAGCCCTGTGAAGATTCCCAGAGACAAGGACGGACAGAGCAGCATCCGAGGGCTGTATCCCTGCGGCGAGGGAGCAGGCTATGCAGGCGGCATCATGTCTGCCGCTGCGGATGGCATTCGCATTGCCGAGTGCATTTGTAATACGATTTAATTGAAATCTTGAAATCGCAGGTTTTGTCAAATGTCGAAACTTGCGATTTCTTTTTCTTTCCTTTTCTATTGGAATTTGCTTTAATTTATGTGAAAGGAAGGATAATTATGAAAAATATGATAATTCGACAAGATTCTACCAATCACTCCGGCATGGTGGCATGCATGGAATACACTTTGTTTTCCAGTCACACAGACCGAAATTCCAAAAGCTATGGTGTTACCGTAAAAAACGAGATCACGGGAGAGACCGCAACCATCTGTGATATCACCGAGAGCCTACAGACTTCGGAAATTTTGTTCGATCGTCTGCTGACCGGTTGTGTTACGCCCCTGTGCCTCAAGGAAGTGGTGGAGGATTTTGTGGCGGAAATTTAATGGCGCATATTGAAATTCCCCTTTCCGGCGTGTAAAATACCGGGGAGGGGAGTGAGCCTATGGAGATCATTTATCAGGATAAGCGTATTCTGATTGCCATCAAACCTGCCGGAATATTGTCCACAGACGAGCCTGGAGGTATGCCGGAGCTGCTGCGGAAGGCGCTTGGAGATGAAAAAGCCTGCGTCCGTACGGTACATCGTCTGGATCAGACTGTCAGCGGTCTGATGCTCTTCGCCCGCTCCAGGGAGGCTTCCAGGATTTTATCACATCAGATGCAGGAGCGTAAATTCCATAAGGAATATCTGGCTGTGCTTCATGGAGTTCCAAAAGAAAATCAGGGAACACTAAATGACCTTCTTCTTCGGAATAAAGAAGAACGTAAAACCTATGTGGTAAAGGAGCCAGAGAAAGGGGCTCAGGAAGCGATTCTTGACTATCGGCTGCTTGATACTGTGGATGATTTTTCGCTTGTACGAATTAAACTTCATACAGGACGAACCCATCAGATCCGTGTGCAGTTTTCCTCCCGAGGTCTTCCTTTGGTGGGGGACCGAAAGTACGGATATGAGGATGGAACCGAAAATATAGCGCTTTGGTCCCATAGGCTTTGCTTTTCCCATCCTGAAACCGGGGAGAAGATGGATTTTGTCGTACTGCCGCCGAACAAGGAACCTTGGACCCGGTTTTCTTTTGGTTGACAAACGATTGAAAATCTTGTAACATAATTAGGCACTCTGGAGACGTATCGAAGTGGTCATAACGGGGCTGACTCGAAATCAGTTTGCGGGCA
>CAZEPQ010000077.1:0-9273 GCA_964514175.1 uncultured Oscillospiraceae bacterium | reverse complement strand
CTTCAGTTTCCTTCAAATTCCTTCACGACGCCATGGCCTGAAGGAGCTGCATCAGCATGCCCGCTATCTTCGGTTTGGCCGTAAGACGTATGAGAAACCGGAGATTTTCGCTTTTCAAACAAAATAGACAAAAAACACACTATGTGTTGCATCTTATACGAAAATATGGTACAATTTCCACAAACCCTTCACAATTTGCACACATCTCGGTTTTTGTCTCATAATTTGAGTGGTTTTACCGAGGCTATAAAGAGTTGGAGTGAAAATGATGCGAGGACCAAAGTTCTATTTGGCATTGTGGCTTTCCAAGTCAATGGCCCTAGCCATAGATCTGATCGCAAAAGGCCGCGGCACAAACCTTCCCGGTGCCCTGGCGCTGAAAATCGACCCTCTGTTCCTGAACCACATCCGTGGCATAGATCCGGAAAAAACCATTTTCCTGACTGGGACAAATGGCAAAAGTACCACCACAAATCTCCTGAACCGGGCTCTTACCGAGGCCGGTTATCGTGTGATCTCAAATCTGGATGGTGCCAATATGACCGCTGGAGTTGCTGTCCCCTTGCTTCGCAATTGCTCCCTGGGCGGTAAACTGCGCTGTGATTACGTTGTAATGGAAACTGATGAACGGTATGTGGCACGCATTCGTCAGCAGATCCCGGCGAAGTATTTATGTATCACCAATATTCAAAAGGACCAAGTACAGCGAAACGGTGAGCCGAACTTTATTTATGAAAAAATTCGGGAGGCCATCCACCCGGATATGACCATTTTCGTCAACCATGACGAGCCCAACACCACAAGTATGGAAGAGGCCGGTGCAGAGCGTGTCATTCGATACGGAGTTGCCTCCCATCAGCATTCCTTCCAAAAGGAACATGACTTTTTCTCTGTATCTATGCCCTGCCCCAAATGCCACTCCGGTGTCTCCTTTGACCGTTATAATTTGGACAATATGGGTGAGTTCCGCTGCCCGGTCTGCGGTTTCAGCAATGAGACGAAGCCGGACTATCTGGCTGAAAATGTTTCTTTTGAAGAAAAGCACTTTGATTTGAATGGGACAACTTATCCTTTCCATTGCAATATGCCGGAATTTCTTTATAGCTATACGCTGGCAGCTTCTGTAGCCAAAGAACTGGGCATAGAAGATGAAGCTATTGCAAAAGCCTTTGATCAATTTAAGGGTTTGCGTACCCGCAGAGCAGACCATCCTGTGGATGACTGGATACTTAAGTTCTACAAGATGAAGCAGGAAAATGCCGAAGCGCTGCAAAGCATCGTCAATTCCATTGCAGAAGATCACAACGATAAAGTGATTCTCTTTAGCTGCGAGGAATATATCTGGGCTTTCCCGCCCTATCTAAACATCTGCTTTATGTTCGACTGTGATTTCAGCCATCTCAAAGACTCCGGCATAAATCGCTGGGTCTGTCTATCTACCGCAACGGGACATATCAGTGCCCTTCGTTTCCTCTACGATGGTTTTGATCCCCACAAGCTGGATATACTCCCCAACAGTTCAAAGAAAGAGATTGAAAAAGAACTGGCAACACTGAATTGTGATAATATTTATCTAATGGAGGAATACCCTTTCTGGGTAAAGTAGGTGAAACAATGAAGAGCATGGATCATTTTTTACATATCAAAACAACTGCAAATCAAACAGCCACCTCCATAAACAACCTGGAAGCCCTGGGGCTTCCAGCGAACCATAAACGGGTAAATATCCTATGGATGTATCCCGACACCCTGAGCCTTCACGGAGGCCGTGGTGATATCATGGCCCTGCTGCGCTTTGCGATTATGGCAAAGCTGCCAGTAGAAATTCGCCGTGTGAATCTTTTAACCGATCCTGTGCCGCTGGACGAAGCGGATATGCTTTATTTTTGTGCAGGTGACCTGAGCTGTATGCCTACGGTAATCGAGGCGCTAAAGCCCCGCAAAGACGACCTGGATGCCTTTGCCGCCCAGGACAAGGTTATCGTGGCCAACGGAAGCTCCGGTGCCATTCTGGCCAAAAATCTCTGGCTTGACAGTGAAACCATGATCTCTGGTCTTAGCCTGCTTGGGATGCATTGGGTTCGTCGAAAGACAGTCCATGGCGATGATTTATGGCTCACAACCGAAGACGGACTGGAAATCATCGGCGACGAGATTAAGCTGGCAGATATTACGCTGGATCCGGGACAGGCCCCATTTGGTCATGTTCATTACGGCGGTGGGAACTCTGGTAACGGCGACGAAGGTGCGATTTCCCGCAATGTGATCTACACTGCATGTCTGGGTCCTGTGCTTGTTCGCAACCCGGCATTTGCCATGGATCTACTCCGCAGAGGCGCAAATGCCGCAGGCATCGAAACCACTCCCGAACAGTTTATACTGAATCAGGAGGAATTGTACCACGAACTAAAGGGACTGGAAGAGGCTAAAACCTTTATTACGAAAAAGATGCAAAAGCCATAAAGATACGGCATACCGTCAACATCCGGGACGGTATGCCGTATCTTATTTTTTCTTCAATCGCTGTTTATATATCCGAAGCTGCGCTTGGGGACCGAAAGAAAGATAGTCGAATACTTCCCAGTAATTGCTTCGAGAAAATGGCGCTTTGGTTGAACAAATGATATACTTTATGCCACTGGAGTTTGTAATGGTATATTCATCGTCAAAAAAATCAAATCCGTTCCTTTCCCAGAACCTTATACGCCGAACATCCTGATCGAACTCCGCACTCCCCTGTTCAACCGCTTTAGCATCACACACAGCCGGAATCGGATACCTCTGCCGCAACACATTTAAAATCTTTGTCCCATAGCCTTTGCTTCTAAGTTCCGGAGACACCGCAAAAAAATTGATGTATAAGTAGTGTTCAGTACATACGGTAAAGGAAAACCCACAAAATATCTCACCCTCATAGTAGGCCAGCAAATCCACAGATGATCTCAACAAAGCCAGCGCCGCCATGCGAAAAAAGGGCAATCTTTCTTCAGGTTCAAAGGACAAAAAATAAAGCTTTTTTACTTCCCGGAAGGCTTTTGTCCATGGGAATGCTTTTTTTATTTCCATTTCATTTCTCTCACTTTGTTTGGTCTCTTTGCATTATATCCCATCCTGTTCAGATTTGCAATCACAAATACCACATACAAAACTCCGCACCCCATTGGGGTGCGGAGCAGATTTCAATTCACAAAATGAATTATCATTCAGAATTATCCTCTTGCCATGTAGCGGTCATAAGCAGTCTGCTTGGCGTCGATGCAATCCTGGATACCGGTGTCGATGATCTTCTGACGGAAGGACTCGATCTCGCTGAGGGGAACCTCACCGGTGATGAACTTGGTGGTGTACTCCTGGCAGATGGTGACGATGTCGCCTGCTCTCTGGTTGTACTGGTCGTTCTCGTCCAGGGTCATAGCTGCGGCAGCGGGATAGTCGTTGTCGCCATCCAGGTTGCTGCTCCAAATAGGATCGCAGCTCAGGGCAGCCTCAGACATACCGGGCGTGACCACATTTGCGTCAACCTGAATAAACAGCTGATAGTCCATCATAACGGAGGAGAAGGTACGACCGGCAGTGGAATAGGTCCACTCCTCAAACTGAGGCTCGCCGTCAACCATGGTATAGGTCTCGCCTTCCACGCCATAGTTTGCGGGGATGATGTATTCGTCAGTGTAGAGATAGTTGACGAAGTTCATAGCCAGTTCCAGATCTTCGCAACCGGTGGTGATGACGATGCCGCTCTCACCGGAAATGCCGGCAACGGGGCCGCCGATGTGAAGCTGGTCGCCCTCGTTCACAACAGGAGCATAAGCAGGAACAACAACCTCACCGGAGATGTTCTTGAACAGGTCGATCAGGCCGCTGCCGCGGTTGAACACTGCCAGTTCCTTGCCTGCGATCAGGCCGATCTGGTCATCGTTCTTATACTCGGTGGGATGGGAAGCAGTGTCGGAGTCGATGAGACCATTGGTGAACCACTTGTTCATCAGGGTCACATAGTCCTCGAAGCCCTGCTCCAGATAGCCGAACTTGACCTCGCCGTCCTCAACGATCCAGGGCAGGTCACCGGTGATCGCGTCAATCTTCAGGGAAACACCAAATGCGGAAGCAATGGAGTCTCCGTCCAGCATAAAGTCGCCGGGGAGATACAAGGGGGATGCCATACCATAGGCATTCTTACAAGCAGTGAGGTAATCCTCATAATCCTGAATGGTCTTCAGGCTTTCCACATCGAAGCCCTGCTCATCCAGCATGAACTGGAACACCATCATGCCATCGGATACTTCGGCCTCGGTGCCAACCACGACGTAAGCGCCAATGTTGCCTTCGTCAGTCTGGATGGCCTTCCAATACTCGCCGTCGTTCTCGATGAGATACTTGTAATAGTCGGGAGAGTTGTCTGCGATGTAGTCCTTAATGTTCACGACTACTTCGTCCTCGATGGCTGCGTCCATACCGGTGGAATAGGAGAAGCCGCCAATGAGATCGGGATAATCGCCGGAAGCGATCATCAGGTCAGTGTTGGTCTGACCTGCAGCCTGAGACTGGGCCAGAACATTCAGAGAAATACCGGTTGCCTCCTGCAGCATTGCAAGCTGAACATGCTCGCTGATGTCGCTGTAGATGGTATCGGGAGACAGTTCCCAAATAAGCCAGTAATCCAGCACTTCGCCATCAGCAATGGGGTAGGAAATGGGGGCATATTCCCACTCGGGAATAACCTCTTCCTCCACAGCCGCTTCCTCAGCCACAGAAGCCTCGGGTTCGGCAGGAGCTTCCACTTCTTCCACGGGAGCTTCAGCAACAGAAGCCTCAGAAGTCTCAGATGCGGGAGCCTCTGCCACAGAAGCGGCGGAAGACGCTGCGGTGCTGCCGCAGCCTGCCAGCAGGCCAAGAATCAGCATCATTGCCAAAAGTCTGGCCAGTGTAACGTTTCTCTTCATAATCCAATCCTCCTTTTAAGATTATATTGTAATAATATCGAAATCATAACAATTCCGCAAATACATATTTGTTATTCTCCATAACCCTTAGTTATGAAGATGATAATCGAATTTCTGAAAATGATATATAACCACAGGTTATAAGCTGTTGAAATTATTCCTTTTTTTCTATATAATATGGGTATGAAGGATCGGAGGAATCCAACGTGGAACTTACATACCTATACTATTTCAAGGTCATTGCGGAAAAGGAAAATATGTCCCGTGCAGCAGAAACGCTGCACGTGTCCCAGCCCGCCCTCAGCAAGACCATTTCCAAACTGGAACAAAGCCTGGGCGTTACATTATTCGAACGTAAAAAGGGCCGCATCAGCCTATCCCCCATTGGCTCTGAATTTTACCGTCAGGTGGCAAAGGCCTTTGACTGCATCGACGAGGGCCAACGCATCATTGATGCATACAAAAAATCCGAAAGCAATACCGTCACCATCGGTTCTCCCGTTTCGGAGCTGTTAAATACGCTGATCCTGAGCTACATGAACGATCAGCATGATTTTTTGCAGATCTCGCAGTTTCTGTACAGCCCGGAGGCATTGCAAGAGCAGCTTTTGGGAGGCAAACTGGATTTTGCCTTGACCCCTATGCCCTTCCATGACCCAGAGATTACCCAGATCAAACTGATGGACGAAGAGATTATCCTGGCAGTGGGCAAAAAGCATCCCCTGGCAAAGCAATCCTTTGTTCGACTGGAGGACTGCAAAAACGAGAAATTCCTGGTGAACGAATCCAGCTTTGACCGCCGTGCCGTCATCGACAATTGCAAAGCCGTGGGCTTTACCCCCATCGTTTCCCTTTGCAGCAACGAGCCTCGGATCATTGACGAGGCGCTGGAAGCCGGTCGCGGTGTCAGCATGGTACCCGCCAATGTGTTTTATGAAAAATACAGGGATGACAACCCGGTGGTGGCCCTTCGGTTCTCCGATATCGAAGTGTTTCGATTTATCTCCATTGTATCCCGTAAGGATCGCACATTGATGGAGCAGCCCAAAAAGCTCTATAATTTCGCAGTCACTTATTTTGAGGAATACGGCAGAAAACTCCAGGCCTTTATGGACAACTATTTCCCGCCCATGGATTTTGGCCCAAGAAAGGGCATTGGTCTGAACCGGGAGGAAAATATCGGTGTGCCGGACCCGGCAAATCGAACTGGGGAAAGCTGATATATAACCCCAAGTTATAACCCATTCAAAATTTATATTTTTAATTGTGCAGCACGTCCTGTACAATAGAATAAATAACATAGAAAGGTGTATTGCTATGTCTAAATATGATATTCTTTTTCAGCCCATGAAGATCGGTAATCTGACGCTGAAAAACCGCATCATCTCCGCACCCACTTCTCTGGCAGAAATGGGCCCCGGCGGCGTATTTTCTCCCGAAAATATCGCCTATTATGAGCTTCGTGCCAAGGGCGGCGCAGCCCTGATCAACGTGGGCGAGGCTGTTGCCCATGGCGCCACCGGTCCTGACCATCCTTCCATGGTAACCCTGGACAACCCCAGCGCTGTCCCCTCCATGTACGATCTGGTCTCCACCATCCATAAATATGGTGCTTACGCTTCCATCGAGTTTGGTCACGGCGGCAAGCGCTGCAACCCCATGTTCCTTCCCGGCGGCGTTCTCCCTGTGGGTCCCTGCGACATTTTTGACGAAAACGGAAAGCAGACCTGCCGCGGTATGGACCGCAAGCTGATGGACGACGTGATCGGCGGCTATCGCCGCAGTGCTGCCAACTGTGCAATGGCAGGCTTCGACATTCTGACCATCCATGCCGGTCACGGCTGGCTGCTGGGCCAGTTCCTGTCTCCCCTCTCCAACCATCGTGAGGACGAGTATGGCGGAAGCGCCGAAAACCGCTGCCGCTTCGTCATCGAGGTGCTGAAGGCAGTCCGTCAGGGCGCTCCCAAATGTCTCATCGAAGTCCGTATTTCCGGCTCTGAACTGACCAAGGGCGGCTACGATCTGGACGAGGGCGTGGAGCTTTGCAAGATCCTGGAGCCCTATGTTGACATGTTCAATATTTCCGCCGGTGTCATGGAGGACCTGTTCACCTGGATCATTATGCACCCCAGCATGTTCCTTCCCCAGGGCTGCAACGTATATCTGGCTGAGGCAGTCAAGAAGGCCGTCAAGAAGCCTGTCTCCTGCGTAGGTGCCATATCTGATCCCGACAAGATGGTAGAAATTCTCGAAAACGGTCAGGCTGATCTCATCGCTCTGGGCCGTGCGCTGGTGGCTGATCCTGACCTACCCAACAAACTCAAGGCCGGTAAGACCGACGAAATTCGCCGCTGCCTGCGTTGTTACTCCTGCCAGGGCCAGATGATGAAGACCCGGAACATTCTCTGCACCGTGAACCCTGTGATCGGTCAGGAATACGACGCAAAGTATCGCCTCCCCGCCGCAAACAAGCACAAGGTTGCCGTCATCGGCGGCGGTCCCGGCGGCATGCAGGCTGCTATCACCTGTGCGGAGCGCGGCCACGAGGTTGCCCTGTACGAAAAGACCGATTCTCTCGGCGGCGCACTGAAGTTTGCTCAGCACGAAAGCTTTAAGCTTGACCTGTATCGCTTTGCTAAGTGGCAGGAGCATCAGTTGGAGCTGAAGGGAATTCCCGTACATCTGAACACGGAAGTTACCACCGAGTTCCTTGATTCTCTGGATGTAGACACCGTCATCTGCGCTGTGGGCGCTGATCCCATTGTCCCCGCACAGTTTGGTATCCCCGGCGACAACTATGTACTGGGCACCGACCTCTTTGAAGAGGGCGTGACCTTGGGCAAGAAGATCGTCATTATGGGCGGCGGTCTGGTCGGCTGCGAAACCGCCTTGCATCTGGCAGAAGAGGGTCACGAGGTTACCGTCATTGAGATGGCTGCCGACATCGCCATGGAGACCACTGCCGCACATCGCCGTGCTCTGAAGGTTCGTATGGGCCTCCATCCCGACCTGGCAGGCGGCAAGAACACCGCTCCCGGTCTGGTGGTTCCCACCCTGCAAACCTCTACCAAGTGCAAGGAAGTCACCGACAAGGGTGTCATTGCCATCACTCCCGAGGGCGAAGAAAAACTCTTCGAAGCCGACACTGTCATTTGTGCGCTGGGCCTCCGTCCCAGGGCCGCTCTGGTGGACGAGCTCCGCAAGACCAAGCACAACTTCATCCCCATCGGCGACTGCATCAAGACCCAGCAGGTCACCCAGGCTGTCCGCCTTGGCTATGATGTGGCTATTTCTCTGGATTGATCCACAATACACTTTACCGCTCCTCACAGCCGTGGGGAGCGGTTTTCTATATCTACTACCATAATCGCAAGTATTATACCAACAGGTTATTGCATCAATAATACGTTTCGTGTTATCATGATTCCCGAAAGGATGTGATCCTGCATTATGAAACTTGTATTGATTATCGGCAGTGGAGCCGTTGGCAAAATGACTGTAGGCCAACACCTGGCGGAGAAAACCGGGCTGAAGCTCTTCCATGGTCACATGACCATTGAACCGGTCATTGAAGTATTCGGGAAATACGACCAAGGCATAACCGATCAGCTCCGGGAAGTAATTTTTAAAGAGTTCGCCAAAAGCGACAATTATGGCATGATCTTCACCTATATGTGGGCCTTCAATCAGCCTTCGGATCGGGAGTATATACTCCATATTGCGGATATCTTTCAAAAGCAGGGCGCAGAAATCTACTGCGTGGAGCTGACCGCCCCGCAGGAAATTCGTCTACAACGGAACAAAACTGAAAATCGACTGAAACACAAAGCCTCAAAGCGAGATCTAAATTTTTCAAAAAATCGAATTTTATATGAAGACAGCCACTTCCGATGGAACAGCCTGGAGGGCGAGATCCCTTTTGCTAATTTTATAAAAATCGACAATTCTCAGCTATCGCCGGATACAGTAGCAGACATAATTGTGGAACAATTTCATCTATAACGAAAAGCGGCGGCCCGATTGGGCCGCCGCAAATGCTTTTACTTCTTGCTGGGGGTATAGGTGTTGTCGTCGTCCATGGTAGCGTAGGGCTCGGGCCAGGGCACAGTGTTCTGAACCGTCTGAACAACGCTCCAGTTGGAGTGCAGAGGGCCGGGATCTTCGCAGTCGGGACGAGTTCTCAGGCCACCAGCTCCGGGTCCACCGGGGCCACCGCCACCGGGAGCACCACCAGGACCACCGGGGCCACCGCCGCCGGGAGCACCACCAGGACCGCCGGGGCCACCGCCGCCGGGAGCACCACCAGGACCGCCGGGGCCACCGCCGCCGG
>CAZEPQ010000076.1:2461-9311 GCA_964514175.1 uncultured Oscillospiraceae bacterium | reverse complement strand
ACTCATTTTCAAAGGGAGTATATCCGACAACTTGGAAGTTGTTACGCTGACAAACAGAGATTTGTCAGTCGATTTTAGCTTTCAGACCACCTAACTCACATATATTGGCAAATCCACCAAATTCCTCATCATTAATGATCTCTGCACTATATTTACCGCCATTCTTTAGATACTCGTTAAGACTGATCGCGTTAGTATTTAAGAGATGTGCAACTCGTTGAATATCAGCGGTCAGCATATCATCTGTAATTATTCCCATAACTGCTACCTCCACATATTCAAATTTTTCGCTCTCTGTGCGTTGGAAAAATTATATCACAAAAATGTGAACAATTCCACCATTTCGAAAGAAAGTATGCAACAAATCCTTGGGTAGCAAAGTCAAGAAAAGCCGTCAAGGGTCAAGATGAACGCTGTTGCGCCCTTGACGGCTTTTCCCGCCTTTGCTGATCGGCAATCAAGAGGCGCAAACGGATAAACCGCTTGCGCCTCAATGAATTATGGTAGTATTTGCATTTGGTTGATAAACTTTGTTTTTTCGCAAAAAGACCCCTTGACAAATCTTATTTCATTCGGAGATGCTGTTGGA
This sequence comes from uncultured Oscillospiraceae bacterium, assembly GCA_964514175.1. GTDB lineage: Bacteria > Bacillota > Clostridia > Oscillospirales > Oscillospiraceae > HGM13006. The sequence continues at coordinate 8,722 of CAZEPQ010000076.1, read as the reverse complement.
CCGTACAGAATTATAGTTTTCGTAAATGAACACTTCTGTTTTTTGGGGAAGTAAGAGCCCCACAAATCAGGAGTGTTTTTGCGTACAAAAGCATGAACACTTTTTTAAGATTTTCGATGAAAAAAGGTACATCGTTGCTTCAAAGAAGAGAATATGATACAATTACAAAACAGATACTAAGGAAAGATTGGATGTAAAGGAGGGACAGAACATGAAAAAGCGGAGCTTATGGCCCCTGCTGATGCTGTGTGCGCTTTTTCGTGTTCTGTCGGTGGGCGTCTGGGCGGCGGAAGCGGATATTCCCGTCAGCGGTGTCTGCGGAGATGGGCTTACCTGGACCCTGGAAAAGGGGGTGCTGACGGTTTCCGGCTCCGGGCAGATGGATGACTTTGCCGCGGAGGATTCCCCCTGGTATTTGGCCAGAGCTTCCATTACCTCGGTGGTCATTGATTCTGGGGTCACTTCCATTGGAGACAATGCATTTTCCGGGTGCAGAAACCTGACGGAGGTCACGTTTAGGGGGGATACCCCCACAATTGGGGGAAATGCTTTCTCCGGTGTCATTTCCTGGGGCTATTATCCCAGGGGAAACGACGACTGGGACGGCACCGCAATGGGGAATTACGGCGGCCTCATGGTTTGGAAGGATTATTGCGATCATACCCTGTCCCAATGGCTTTCGGATGAGGGCTATGACCACGTTCTTCGGTCAGTCTGCCATCGGGGCAGCCCCTATGCCCCGGAGAATACAATTGCCGCATATGAACTGGCGGAAAGACAGGGCTTTTTATATGTAGAGACGGATGTGCAGTTTACCAAGGACGGGGTGCCTGTGCTGCTGCACGACACAACCATCGACCGAACCAGCAACGGAACGGGATATGTGACGGATTATACCTATGAAGAACTAAAACAGTTCGATTTTGGCAGTTGGAAATCCGATGCCTACGCGGGAACACAAATCCCCACCTTTGAAGACTTCCTTTTGACATGCCGGGAGCTAAAACTCAAGCCCTATGTGGAAATCAAACTGGATCTGCCATCTGAAAAGGTGGCTTGGCTGGTGGAACTGGCAGACGCATATGGAGTGAAAGAGGATGTGACGTGGATATCCTTTGATGAAGCGGCCTTGCGGACTGTGGCAGAGAGGAACCCCAACGCCAGGATCGGCTATTTGGTGCTGAATATGGATGAAAGCACCATAGCCACGGCTACAGAACTAAAAACATTGACCGGAGATTCTTTTGTTAGCTGCTACTACAAAAAACTGACGGAACAGGGAATGGCGCTGGTGAAGGATGCAGGTCTGCCGCTGGAGGTGTGGACGGTCAATGATACCCAATGGATCGCTGCAATGGATCCCTATATCAGTGGTGTTACCAGTGACGGATACATTGCCGGAAAAATCGTGGTGGAAAAAAGCGCGGAAGCCTTTTCCTCCGATGTATCCCAGCAGCGCAGATGCCTGTGGTGCGAATACGCTGAGAGTCGCGTTGTCCCCGCCGGAGGTTTTGAGGGGTCAGTAACGGAAGAATAAAATGAAACTGCGCTGTCCCGCTTCATTGGGACAGCGCAGAATTTTTGTGGGTTATTTCCGTTCAAAATCTCCCGACAGGAAGGCGATGGAATCCTCTACAGAGGTTTTTGCTTCCGGGGTCAGGGGATCGGCGGCATAGCGGTGGTCAAAGCTGCGGCAGAAACTGCCAACATCCCGGTGGAGCTTCTCTATATGGCTGCGGCACAGCTCCAGAATGTCCTGGGAAAATTGGAGATAGTTTGCCTCGCTGAGGTCTTTTTTGCCCTCTGCCAACAGGGCGGCGGTGTGTTCCAGACAGAAATAGGGCTGCTTTTTCAGCTTTTCCCGGAATTCGGGGTCCTTTTTCCAGATGTAGATCACGTTGGAAATATATTTTTTCTCAAAGTCCGCCGAACGCTGGCAGACATAGCAGCTTTTTACCTGCTCCATCATCTGGGGGGCAGGGCTTTCGCCGTCGTATTTCTTGATCTTGCCCAGCTTGCCGGGTTTCTTCTCCTCGGGATCGGGCACCAACTGGGCCACTGCCTGCAAATGGCTCTCCATCATCAGGGCCAGACTGAGACGATTGCCCATGGACAGCATACTGTGGAAATGATTCCGGCAAAAGCCCAGCTTATTGGTGACGATGCGGATGTCCGGCTCCATCATGGCAGCGCCCATGATGTAATTGAGGCTCTGGGTTTCCAGCTTGCTGCGGAGTCGGCACATGGGGCAGCCGTCGTATTCATCGAAGGCCTCGTTGATGGGAATGGTATATAGCTGTTCTGCCATGAAAATTTCCGCCTTTCCGGCAGGGGGTATGAAGCCGCCCTCCCTTGATTATTTGAAAAGAAGCATGTATAATAACGGTGTATATTTTGTCGCGTCCCCGGTGCTTTTGGGACGCTGTTTGATTTAGTATACTAGAAAAGTGTGTAAATTACCAGAGCAATTTTCAGAGAGGTAAAACATGAGCGAAATCTACACAAGAGTGATCGAGGTCCAGACCACTGACACCGATCTCTATGACAATCTGCGTCCCGGGGCACTGCTGCAATATTTTCAGGATCTGGCCACTTCCCATGCGGTGATCCTGAACATTGGCCGGGACTACCTGGTGGAAAAATACCACGCCTGCTGGATTCTGGCACGGGTCTGGTATCGGCTCTCACGTCCCATCCACGCCGGGGAGATCATCCGGATCGACACCTGGCATCGGGGCGCCAACGGAATTATCTTCTACCGTGATTTTGATATTTTCGTGGGCGACGAGCATGTGGGCGAAGGCGTTTCCTCCTGGGTGGTGGCGGATATTGAAACCAGAAAGATGCTTCGGCCCTCCAATATTGACACCATTGCGGAGGCCAAGGTGTCCCAGCGGGCCAAGGACCGGCAGCTAAAGCTGATCCGGGAGCCCAAGGAAAAGGCGTATGCTTACAGCCGTACCGTCCGGTATTCCGATCTGGACGTGAACTGCCACATGAACAACACCAAATATGCCGATGTGCTCATGGACGCCTTCTCCCCGGAAGAACTGGAAGGGAAGTTTATTTCTCAGCTTCAGCTCAACTATTCTCAGGAGTGCAGGATCGGGGAAACCATGGAGGTGTCCCGGGCCATGACCGAGGATTCTTGTTATATTGACGGATGTTGCGCCGATGGGAAACGTCGGTTTGAGGCAACTGTACAATTTCACGAATGCTGAGGGAAAACTCCTTGACGAAGTGCAAGAATCGGAGTAAAATGGATAAAATAATTCAATAAAAAACAAACGGAAATATGCGAAAAGGAGCGGTTATTATGATGGTAAATGACAATCCGGCACAGAAGTTTGTGAAGGAAGGACTCACCTTCGACGACGTACTGCTGATTCCCGCAGCCAGCGAGGTGATTCCGAGACAAATCACCCTGGGTACCCAGTTGACCCGCAAGATTCATCTGAACATCCCCCTGCTGTCCTCCGCAATGGACACTGTTACCGAGCACAAGATGGCCATTGCCATGGCCCGTGAAGGCGGTATCGGTATCATCCATAAGAACATGCCCATCGAGATGCAGATCGAGCAGGTGGACATGGTAAAACGCTCCGAGAACGGCGTTATCACCGACCCCTTCTATCTTTCCCCTGATAACACCCTGCAGGATGCAGACAGCCTCATGGGTAAGTACAAGATCTCCGGTGTGCCCATCTGCGTAGAGGATCGTCGTCTGGTAGGTATCATCACCAACCGCGACATGAAGTTTGAGACTGACCTCTCCCGTCCCATCAAGGAAGTTATGACCCATGAGAATCTGGTCACTGCCAAAGAGGGCATCACCCTTCCTGAGGCTCAGGAGATCCTGAGAAAGCATAAGATCGAGAAGCTGCCCATCGTGGACGACAACTTCCGTCTCAAGGGCCTTATCACCATCAAAGACATCGAGAAGGCAGACAAGTATCCCAACTCTGCCCGTGACGAGTCCGGCCGTCTCCTCTGCGGCGCTGCCATCGGCGTTACCGCAGACGTGGTGGAGCGTGCAGGCGGCCTGCTGGCTGCCGGTGCTGACGTGCTGGCTCTGGATAGCGCCCACGGTCACTCCAAGAACATCATCGAGTGTGTTCGCAACATTAAAAAGCAGTTCCCCCATGCACAGCTCATTGCCGGCAATGTGGCTACCTACGAAGGCACCAAGGCCCTCATTGAGGCCGGCGCTGACTGCGTAAAGGTGGGCATTGGCCCCGGCTCTATCTGCACCACCCGTGTGGTTGCAGGCATCGGTGTGCCTCAGATCACCGCAATTTATGACGCTGCCTGCGCTGCAAAGCCCTACGGTGTGCCCATCATTGCTGACGGCGGCATCAAGTATTCCGGCGACATCGTCAAGGCACTGGCTGCCGGTGCATCCACCGTTATGATGGGTTCTATGCTGGCAGGCTGCGAAGAGAGCCCCGGTGAGACTGAGATCTATCAGGGCCGTCAGTTCAAGGTATATCGCGGCATGGGCTCCATGGCTGCCATGGCGCAGGGCTCCAAGGACCGCTACTTCCAGGAGGGCAACTCCAAGCTGGTGCCCGAGGGCGTTGAGGGCCGTGTTCCTTATAAGGGAATCGTCTCCGACACCATCTATCAGCTCCTGGGCGGCATTCGTGCCGGTATGGGCTACTGCGGCTGCCCCACCATTGGTGAGCTTCAGGCCAGAGGCCAGTTTGTGCGGATCACCAGCGCAGGTCTCATCGAGTCCCATCCCCATGACATCACCATCACCAAGGAAGCACCCAACTATTCCAGAGGGTAAGATAAACATTGCAAACTGTCCCAAAGGAACTCCTTTGGGACAGTTTTTTAAAGGACATTCGTTATGGTAGATATTTTTGTAAAAGACCTGATCAAATCCTTTGAGGTAGGCAAGAATCTGCTGGACGGCCTCAGCTTTGAGGTGCAGCAGGGAGAACGTGTGGGTCTGCTGGGCAAAAACGGCGCAGGCAAGACCACGGTTTTCCGCATTCTCACGGATGAGATCGGCTATGATGACGGCACCGTGGAGATCGCCCCCGGAAAAAAGATCGGCCTGATTTCCCAGATCCCCCGCTATCCTGCGGACTTCACCGTGGAGGATGTGCTTCGCTGTGCCTTCCGGGAGCTTCGGGACATCCAGAGAAAAATGGAGCGGCTGGAAAAACAGATGATGGAGGATGCCTCCGAAGCTGTTCTCCGGGAGTACGATAAGCTGTCCAATCGCTATGAGATTGGCGGCGGCTACGACATGGACGTGAATGTGGACAAGATCTGCAATGGTCTGGGTATTCCCAAGGAGATGCGCTCCCAGCTCTTTTCCATGCTCTCTGGCGGAGAAAAGACCCGAGTAAACCTGGCACGGCTTTTGCTGGAGGAAACGGACATCCTGCTGCTGGACGAGCCCACCAACCATCTGGACATGAAGAGCGTGGAATGGCTGGAGGAATACCTGCTGAAATTCAAGGGTACCGTACTGACCATTTCCCATGACCGCTATTTCCTGGATCAGGTGGTGGATCGGATCATCGAGCTGCGGGGCGGCAAAGCGGAGCTGTACAGTGGCAACTATTCCTTCTATGTGGAGGAAAAGGAGGCCCGGTATGAGCTGCAGCTCAAGCAGTACGAGCAGGAGCAGGCAAAGGTGGCTCAGTTGTCCTATACCATGGAGCGCATGAAGGGCTGGGGCATCAACAACCGATCCCTGTATCGCCGTGCCATGAGTATTCAGAGCCGAATCGACCGCATTCAGAAGACGGAACGACCCACCAAGGAAAAGACCATGCATGCCTCCTTCGGACAGAAAGAGTTTCACGGAGACGAGGTCATGGTCCTGAAGGACCTGAGCAAGAGCTTTGATGAAAAACAACTGTTTTCCGATGTAAACATGTTGGTGCAGGGCGGCGACCGCATTGCCCTTTTGGGAGACAACGGCACCGGAAAGTCCACCTTCCTGAAGCTGCTGATGAAGGAGGAAGTGCCGGATGGAGGCAAGATCAAATTCGGCCCCTCTGTAAAGATGGCATACCTTCCTCAGATCATCCACTTTGATCATCCCGAACGGTCCATTCTGGATACCATGATTTATGAAAAGAACTATTCCACCCAGACGGCCCGAAATCGTCTCGGCGCATTCCTGTTTTCCGGGGAGGATGTGTTCAAGCCTGTTTCTGCCCTGTCCGGCGGCGAGGAGCGCCTACTTCGACTGTGCATGCTGATGGAAGAGGAGATTAAGCAGCTGATTTTGGACGA
>CAZEPQ010000076.1:0-2451 GCA_964514175.1 uncultured Oscillospiraceae bacterium | reverse complement strand
GCTGTTTGTGTCCCATGACCGCTACTTCATTGACCAGTTTGCCAACCGCATTTGGGAACTGGAGGACGGAAAGATCGCCGATTTCAAGGGCACCTACAGCCAGTTTAAGGCCATGAAGCAGCGGCAGGCCCAGCTTCGTCAGGCTGCGCCCAAGGCTCAGAAGGAAAAGAAAGAAAAGCCTGTGACGGCAGAGGCTGCCCAGAAAAAGAATACCAAGCAACTGGAAAAGCAGATCGCAAAGCTGGAGCGGGAGATCGAAAAACAGGAGACCCTGATGGAATCTCTGGAGGCACAGATTCAGCAGATGGCCACAGATTATACCGAGCTTTCCAAGCTCATGGTTCAGCAGACGGAAGAGCAGGAAAAGCTGGAGAACATGTACGCCCAGTGGGAGGAACTCTCCGGGGCGCTGGAGGCATAAGGGATGAAACTGCTTTTGATCCTCAGTCCGCTTTTCCTCATCTGCGGGATCGTGATGCTGGCGCTGCCCATACATATGCAGATGACCGGGCTGGTGTTGCTGCTTCTGGGGCTGGCCATGGGAATCATCTGGTTTTTTTGTCGGAGACCCGGCAGCAGGGCCCAAACCTTTATTTCCGTGCTGGCAGTGCTGGCGGCGTCAGGAGTTGTGTGTTTAATGGCGGCAATGAATATTATCACCACCAGCGGCCATTCGGACTGGGAGAGGGCGGAAACCTCGGAATATGCCATTGTGCTGGGGGCGGCGGTTCGTGAGGACGGTCAGGCATCCCGAATCATGCTGCAGCGGCTCAAGGCGGCCCAGGAGCTTATGGCGCGAAATCCCCAGGTCACGGTAATCCTGTCTGGAGGACAGGGTGAGGACGAGTCTGTCAGCGAGGCCCGATGTATGTATGATACCATGATTGAAATGGGCGCAGACCCGGAGCGGCTTCTTTTGGAAGAGAACAGCTTCAACACCCGGGATAACCTTACCCTCAGCAATGCCATCATTGAAGGAAGGGGCGGAACGGACAAGCCCATTGCCCTCATCACCAGCGAATTTCATCAGCGCAGGGCGAATTTTATCGCAGAGCTACTTGGGCTGGATACCTGCCCGGTAGCCTCCCACACCGACCAGTGGTTCTATCGGGTGAATTACACCCTTCGGGAGGTCTTCGCCTTCGTGAAGGCCTATCTGCAGAGCTAAATTCAAAGTTTGCATTTATTTAAATGTGGGTTATAATAAAAGAAAACTCCTTGAAAGGAAGATTATCATGAGCGCAAATTGCAGCGGCAACTGCTCCGGCTGCTCCCAGGAATGTGAGAGCCGTCAGGCCGAAAGCCTGCTCGCCCAGGCAAATCCCCTGTCCAATGTGAAGAAGGTCATCGGCGTAGTTTCCGGCAAGGGCGGCGTAGGTAAGTCCACCGTCACCTCCATGCTGGCGGTGGAAATGAATCGCCGTGGTTTCCATACGGCGGTACTGGATGCTGATATTACCGGCCCCTCCATTCCCAAGGCCCTGAACATCAAGGGAAGCCCCAGCGGTTGTGAAGAGGGACTGATTCCCATCCGCAGTGAGACCGGCATCGACGTTATGAGCATCAATCTGTTGCTGGAAAACGAAACGGACCCTGTGATCTGGCGGGGCCCCGTGCTGGCAGGTGTGGTGAAGCAGTTCTGGAGCGAAGTGATCTGGAAGGACGTGGACTATCTCTTTGTGGACATGCCTCCCGGAACCGGCGATGTGCCCCTGACCGTATTCCAGAGCCTGCCTGTGGACGGTATCATTGTGGTGACCTCTCCCCAGGAGCTGGTCAGCATGATCGTCACCAAGGCTGTAAAGATGGCTGGAATGATGAATATTCCCGTCATCGGTCTGGTAGAGAACTACAGCTACCTGAAATGTCCCGACTGCGGCAAGGAAATTCAGGTGTTCGGCAAGAGCACCATCGACGCTGTAGGCGCCGAACTGGGTATCCCTGTCATCGGCAAGCTGCCCATTGATCCCCTGATTGCCCAGGCTATGGACGAGGGCCTGCTGGAGCATGCCAAGGTGGACGCCATCGGCACTGCCGCGGACGCACTGGAAAAAATCTGATTTTGTAAATTTGGACGCTGCCTTCGGGCGGCGTCCTTTTTGTATTCTCATTTGGAATAGATCGGTAATGAAAGAGAATTGCTACGGCTGTTGCTTCTTCTTATAATGGTTTTATCCAAGTATTACTTTGGAAAAGGAGATGTAACTATGAAAAAAACAAAATTGCTGGCTCTGCTGCTGGCTCTTGCCATGGTATTTGCCATGTTTGCAGGTTGCGGTTCCGAGACTGCCAGCGCTTCTGAGACAGTTTCCACGCCCGTGGAGGAAGAGACTGCGGAAGCACCTGAGGCACCTGCAGAAGAGGCTCCTGCTGAGGCACCTGCAGCAGAAGAGGCTGAAGCATCCGCAGAAGAGGTGCCTGCCGAGCCTGAGCAGACCCTTCAGACTGTGG
>CAZEPQ010000075.1:0-9324 GCA_964514175.1 uncultured Oscillospiraceae bacterium | reverse complement strand
GTGTGCCGACGATAGTATGCGGGTGACTGCATGTGAAAATAGGTAATGCCAACACTTATATTCCTCAATAGCTCAGTCGGTAGAGCATGCGACTGTTAATCGCAGGGTCGTTGGTTCGAGTCCAACTTGGGGAGCCAACCAAGCTAAGGCCGTCACAATGGTGGCGGCCTTACGCAATGGTTGATATTATGGGCCTTTAGCTCAGTTGGTTAGAGCAACCGGCTCATAACCGGTCGGTCCAGGGTTCGAGTCCCTGAGGGCCCACCAAATTAAGTTGATATAGGGGTGTAGCTCAGCTGGTAGAGCGGCGGTCTCCAAAACCGTAGGTCCAGGGTTCGATCCCTTGCGCCCCTGCCAAACTCCCGGATGCGGATGCATTCGGGAGTTTTTGTTTCTTCTTGTTACTCAAGGTTAAGATCGTATGTTATGTAACTGGATGGGCACTCGTGGCGGGATCAACTAAGAATCCTTCCGGCGATGCTGAAGGAGAGCTGGGGAGAAACTACTTTGGGGGCGTATTTCTTGTTGTAGGAAATCAGCACCGGCTGCATGTGCAGGATGCCATTGCTGTCCAAGTAGTTTTCCTGCTGAGATTCATCAGGTTCCTGCTCGTCATAGACCTTGATATAGCCGTCCCCGTCGTAGAGAAACAGTCCGACCTCGCCGGGGGAGAGGGCACTGCAGCGCTGTACCCATACGATCTGCCCGTCGTGGTACACCGGCTCCATGCTGTCACCGCTGACACGTACGCCGAAGTCCGTCTGGGCGGGGACGGAATTTTCCGGAAAGCTGACAAGCTCGAAATTCTCTTCCTCCAAAAATGCGCCTGTACCGGCGGAGGCGGGCAGGGTGCTGACCGGTTTTTCGATATAGACGATATTACTGGGGGCTTTCTTAGGCGTGTAGCGCCCGGAAGCGATCAGATCCTCCTGGTATTCTCGCAATTTTTTCAGCCCCGCTTCGTTCAGTGGATTCTGATATGCGGAATTTTGGGTGAAGTAGGATATGCCATCCTGAATTTTCAAGGCGTGGCACACTGCTAAAAGCTGATAGGCGTTGGGGACCGCAAGGCCGTTTTCCCATTTGCTGATGCCCTGTCGCTTGATGGCAAGACCGTATCTGTTTAAAAGCTCACTGAATTCAGCAAGACTGAGGCCCCGGTCCGTTCTGGCCCGGGCAATTTTTTTACCAATCACATTTTCTTCTCGCTCGGTTCCCGCATTGTAAACTGAGTCGGTGGTATCGGGGTTATATCTGGGGCGGAAAATCATAAGGAGCCCTCCGCAATTCAAAATTTGCAGTTTCCTGTATGCTTTTATTCTATATGGGCCAGACCGGTTTGTCAAGAAATACTTTCTTGTTATGCGACAAATATACACTTGACAGAGCGTAATAAGCTACGATATACTAAAGGCGCGGAAAGGAGGGGAGTGCCCATGGACCCAAAACAGCAGGACTTTGGCGGAACGTATATCTGTATTGACCTCAAGAGCTTTTATGCTTCGGTGGAATGTGTGGAGCGTGGCCTGGACCCGCTGAGGACAAATCTGGTAGTGGCGGACGAATCCAGAACGGATAAGACCATCTGTCTGGCGGTGTCTCCTGCTCTGAAGGCCTATGGCGTTCCCGGCAGAGCCAGATTATTTGAGGTGAAGCAGCGACTGAAAGAGGTGAAGGCTGCCACCGGGGAAGAGGTCCCTTTTATCATTGCCCCACCCAGGATGGCGAAATATATTGAGATATCTTCGGATATTTATGAGATATACCTGAAGTATATTGCACCGGAGGACATTCATGTGTACTCCATCGACGAGGTGTTCATCGACTGCTCCAAATATCTGAAGCTCTACCACATGACCGCCTGGGAATTGGCTGTGACTATGCTTCGGGAGGTGCTCACCGCCACCGGCATCACGGCCACCGGCGGCATCGGCACAAATATGTACCTGGCTAAGATCGCCATGGACATCGTGGCAAAGAAAAGCACTGCTGACGCAGACAATGTTCGGATCGCCGCCCTGAATGAGGAACGCTATAAGGAGCTGTTGTGGGACCATCGCCCCCTGACGGATTTTTGGCAGATCGGTCATGGAACCGTGAAGCGGCTTGAAAGCAAGGGCATCTATACCATGGGGGACATTGCGCGGTGTTCCCTGGGGAAAAAGGGCGCATTTTATAACGAGGATCTGCTGTTTGAACTGTTTGGTATCAATGCGGAGCTGTTGATCGACCATGCCTGGGGCGTCGAGACTTGCACCATGGCGGATATCAAGAGCTATCGGCCATCTTCCAATTCCGTAGGGGTCGGACAGGTCTTGCAGCGGCCCTATTCCTATGGGGAGGCAGAGATCATTGTAAAGGAAATGACGGAACAGTTGGTGCTGGATCTGGTGGATAAGGCTCTGCTCACCGATGGGATTGTGCTTCATGTGGGCTATGACAAGGAAAATACGGCAGTGGGCTTCAAGGGGGAGCGTACCCTTGACGGATACGGCAGGAGCATTCCCCGGTCTGCCCACGGCACTGTCAATTTGGGGAGCCACATATCTTCCGGCAGGGCCATTATGAAAGCGGTCCTGGAGCTGTATGAGCGGATCGTGGATAAAAACCTGACCATCCGCAGAGTGAACATTGCCGCCATTCGGGTACTGGAGGAGGATGCGGTGCCCACCCAACTGGATCTGTTCGTGGATCACGAAGCCGAGGAAAAGGAGAAAAGCCTGCAAAGGACCATGCTGCGGCTGCAAAAGCGCTATGGGAAAAATACCGTCCTTCGGGGATATGATTTCCAGGAGGGGGCCACAAAAATTGACCGCAATGCACAGATAGGAGGACATAAGGCATGAGTGGATATGACGATATTCGGCATCTTTCCAGGCCGGAGTCCTCCCATCCGAAGATGCGGCGGGAGGATCGGGCCAAGCTGTTTGCTCCCTTTGCCGCCCTCAGCGGTCACAGCGAGGCGGTTCACGGAAGGGATAAGGTGCTGCTGCCCCAGAGTTCCATGACACCCCACAGTCAGGAAATTCTGGACCGGAAGCTGCGGAAAATCCGAAAGGGGGATGCCGTCACCGCCGTGTATTTCGTGGCCCGGAAGCGGGATATGGACGAAGTGCTGGGGGAATACCTGACGGTGACAGATACCGTGGTCAGGGCAGACGCCAATGACCGGGTGCTGTATTTGAGAAATCAGAACATATATTTTGACGATCTTTGTGACATTCGGGGGGAAGGACTTGACAGATTGGAGGACGATGATGAATTCATGCAGTAAACGAAAGCAGTATGTGGAGGTGCTGGCGACCCACTATATCGACGGGACCGTTCGCCCCAGGACCATCATCATGGCCAGCGGCCCCGTTTTTGACATTGATGAGGTGAAATCCGTCTGTCGTGCCAAGACCCAGCGCACCGGAGAGGTGGCCCTGCGCTATACCATTAAAATCGGAAATCACGAGACCTTCCTCTTCTGTGACGACGGTAGGTGGTTCGTGGAGATGAAGGAACCGGGAGGCACTGCTCGGTAGAAAACAGACAAAAAACTATAAAAGCCACACCGAACGGCGAGCCATTGGGCGAGCCTTTGCCCGGTATGGCTTTCTTGTTTGCTTTTGAGAAATTTCAGGTTGAAATGTATAGAAAAATACTTTACAATGAAAATATCTTATTTAACAGGAGGAGTCAACATGACCGAAACCATGATCACATCCTTTGACGGTACCAGTCTGTACATGAAAAAGGAAACCGCTCCCGACAACAAGGCGATTGTTGTCATTGTTCACGGTCTGTGTGAGCATCAGGGCCGCTATGACTATTTTGCCGAGAAGCTCCATGCTGCCGGTTACGGTACCTATCGCTTTGACCACCGTGGCCACGGCCGCTCTCAGGGCGATATTCCCAATTACACCACCTATCACGAGATCCTGGATGACACCAATGTGATCGTGGATATGGCCATTGCGGAGAATCCGGACATTCCTGTTTATCTGCTGGGGCATAGCATGGGCGGCTTTGCCGTTTCCCTCTATGGCTCCAAATATCCCGATAAGAAGCTCCGGGGCGTTGTCACCAGCGGTGCGGCTGTTGTGGACACCATTGGCCTGTTTGCTAGTGCGCCCGGTGGCCTTGATCCCAATCTGGAATTGCCCAACCAGCTTGGCAGCGGTGTCTGCTCTGTGCCGGAAGTGGTAGATTGGTACGGCAAGGACCCCTATAACAAGAAATCCTATGCCATTGGCCTTGTCTATGCGCTGAAGGAAGGTCAGGCCTGGTTTGAGGAGGCCATGAAGGAGTTCCGTTATCCTGTGCTTATGACCCATGGACAGAACGATGGCTTGGTGGGTATGGATGACAGTCTGATTTTCTTCCGCAACGCTGCCTCCCAGGATAAGCAGCTTAAAATCTATGGAAATCTGTTCCATGAGATCCTAAACGAATACTGCAAGGATCAGGTCGTTGCGGATATGATCGCATGGATGGATGCCAGAATTTAAAATGCCGTCTTTGGCCGGCGTGCATGAAGGAAATGCATCCGTCGTATGATTGAATGTCAATCATTTTTGATGCGCGTCAGCGAAATGCTGACAGAGAGGAGAAAAATATGAAGAAACTGCTGTCCAGCTTGCCGGCAAAGCTGCTGATCGGTATCATCGTGGGTATCATCGTAGGTCTGCTGGTACCTGAGGCCGTTATGACGGTCATTGTGCCCATCAAAAACATTCTGGGGCAGGTCATTACTTTCGTTGTACCTCTGATCGTAATTGGATTTATTGCCCCCTCCATTACCAAGCTGGGCAATAACGCCTCCAAACTGCTGGGCATTGCCCTGCTGCTGGCCTATGTTTCCTCGGTACTGGCGGCGCTGCTGTCCATGAGTGCCGGCTATGTGCTGATTCCCATGATGAACACCGCGAAGGAGGCGGCTGAACTTAAGGCGCTGCCGGAGGATGTTTTTGGTTTGGAAATTCCGCAGATCATGAGCGTTATGTCCGCCCTGGCGTTCTCCATCCTGATCGGTCTGGCTGCGGTTTGGACCAAGGCAAAGACCATTACCGCAGTTCTGGATGAATTCCAGAAGATCGTACTTATGATCGTTTCCAAGGTGGTCATTCCCATCCTGCCCTTCTTCATTGCCTGCACCTTCTGCTGCCTGGCCTACGAGGGCACCATTACCAAGCAGTTGCCTGTCTTCCTGATGGCTGTGGTCGTGGTTCTGGTGGGACACTTTATCTGGATGGCGGTGCTTTATCTGGCTGCCGGTATCTACTCCAAGAAGAACCCCATTGAGGTCGTCAAGCATTACGGCCCCGCCTACATCACTGCTGTGGGTACCATGTCTTCCGCCGCGACTCTGGCTGTGGCGCTGCGCTGCGCCCACAAGTCCAAGGTTCTCCGTGAGGATATGGTGGACTTTGGCGTGCCGCTGTTTGCCAACATCCATCTGTGCGGTTCCGTGCTGACAGAGACCTTCTTCGTGATGATCGTTTCCGTGATCCTGTACGGCCAGCTTCCCAGCGTTGGTACCATGATCCTGTTCTGTGTGCTGCTGGCGGTCTTTGCCATTGGCGCCCCCGGCGTTCCCGGCGGTACGGTCATGGCATCCCTGGGTATTGTTATCAGTGTTCTGGGCTTTGGCAACGAAGGCACGGCCCTGCTGCTGGCGATTTTCGCCATTCAGGATTCCTTCGGCACTGCCTGCAACGTCACTGGCGACGGTGCCCTGACCCTGATGCTGACGGGCTACTGCGAGAAGCACAATATTGAACGACAGGATATTTCCGTGGATCTGTGATCCGGGAGAGAACCTTGCGTTGAGAAAAATTTTAGCTGCCGCGTGAAAACGCGGCAGCTATTTATATCGGAATGGGGGATGTGTTACATGCAGGAAAGTGTTATTTCTGTTTCCGATAGCGATAGGTAGTATACCGGAAAGAACCTATGTAGGCCATCTCTTCCCAGCCAAGGCTCTGTAAAGTACGGTTATGTCCGGTGACGCAGTGCTGATCTCCCGGACAATCCAGAAGCCAGCCGCCGGGCTTTACAACCCTTGTCAGCTCCGCAATCTCGCGTTCAGGATCATCACCTACCACATGGCCGGACATGACGATGTCAAATGTATTGTCTGGGTAAGGCAGATTATCACACATGCCGTCTACTACCTTCATGTTGTCGATATGCAACATTCGAATCTTATCCCTCATAAATTCTCGTAGCTTATCAACGGGTTCGCTGGCAATTACCAGATTTGCCTGCTCTGCGGCGGCAAAAGCCAACCTGCCGGAGCCACTTCCTACATCTAGTACCAGCTTTCCATGGAAGTCAGCCATGTCAAACAGTCGTTGCTTATCCCAACCGTAGATAAAGTCACAGTGCGTATCCATTTGTTCCGGTGTGGTGTAAATAACGAAATCCTCGAAATTGGAGATGATACGCTGTTCACACGCATGAATTGTATTCATGTCGGCCTCAGGTGCCCGGGCGACAAGCTCGTGGATTGTTGCAGTGTGTTCTGGGCACCTTTGTGAAAAATACCATGCAACCGTTGGATTGTATTTTAGTGCAAGTCCCATATCAAGGCGATATCTGGGTTCGTTAATACCCAGTATGTACCTAATTTGAAAACGCTCCATGAAAAGCATGCAGTTAAAAGAATATTCTTCGGGATTGATCCAGTTTAATCTACTCATAATACCTCCATATGATTTGTCGGAGGTTTAGAAATCCAGTGACCTCCTGTTGTTGAAATAAATTCTGATGGTTCTCTTCATAAGAAATCTTCCTTTCTACAGTAATTTGCGTTCATTTTATCATAGGGGAGATTGGGGCGCAATTGATAAAGTTATAAAAAGTAAGTGGATATATTTGGGGAGGATTTTTGAAAATCATCGTTCTGCACAAAGTGCTTAATGAGGGATTGTGAAGCATTTATAGTCCAAATTACACTATAAATTCCTGTTGAAAAAAAGCACCTGCTGAGATATAATAAGAAAAACAAAAGTCAGGAGGTTGAATCATGGCTAAGATTACGAAGGATACCATCATCGGCAATGTTCTTGACATTGCTCCTGAGGCTGCTCCCATGTTCCTGTCCATCGGTATGCATTGCCTGGGCTGCCCCTCTTCCCGGGGTGAGACCGTCGAAGAGGCCTGCATGGTCCACGGTGTGGATTGTGACGAGTTCCTGGGTGCCCTGAACGCATTCCTGGGCGAGGCAGAATAAGTTGAAATCAGCCCGGGCGGAGCGATCCTTCCCGGGCGTTTCTTTTTGGAGGTTTTTTATGAAACTATCCGCAAGACTTCAGGTTTGCGCCGATCTGGTGCGGCCCGGAAATGTGGCAGTGGATATCGGTACGGACCATGGACACCTGCCCATCTATTTACTGAAAAATCACATCTGCCCCAAGGTCCTGGCGGCGGATTTAAGAGAAAAGCCCCTGAATTTCGCACGGCAGAACGCGGCGCTGTATGGCATTACGGATAATATGGACTTCTATCTCTCCGATGGCCTCAAAGAGATCCCACGGGGGGAGTTCCGAACCGTTATCTGTGCCGGCATGGGCGGCGAGACCATCGTTTCCATTCTGGAGGCTGCAAAGGATCTGTGGACGCCGGAGTATCAGTTTATTCTGCAGCCCCAGTCCGCACCCTATGAGCTGCGGGAATTCCTGGGGGCGAACGGCTTTCAGATACACCGGGAAGTGCTGGCCCGGGATGGGAAATTTGTATATACCGTTATGGAGGCTTCCTTCGGAACGGGAAGTCCCTTAACGCTGGGCCAGTGCTATCGGCCTCAGGGAGCCGTACAGCGGGAGGATGACCTTTATGGGGATTATATGTCCCGTGTGCTGGAAAGTCTCAGCATGACCGTCCGGGGGCTTCAAAAGGCGAAGGACGAAAATCCGGCGAAGCTGGGGCGGTTTGAAGCCGCTCTGGCAGAGCTGAAGGAATTGGAGGGGAAAGTATGACCGTTTCAGATATTCTCGAATACCTGTGGGAGATAGCCCCTAGAGAAGGTGCTGAAGCCTGGGACAATGTGGGCCATCTGGTGGGCCGAAGCAACGCAGCGGTAACAAAGATCCTGGTGACACTGGATATTACCATGGACGTGATCCGAGAGGCAGGGGAGATGGGAGCAGAACTGATCGTGTCCCACCATCCGCTGATCTGGGATACCCATAAGCATGTGACAGATGCCGTGTATCAGCAGGAAAAGGTGCTGACACTGATCGAAAAGGGGATTGCCGCCATCTGTATGCACACCAATCTGGACGAAGCCATGGACGGCGTGGACGACACTTTGGTGGAGGTTCTGGGCCTACAGGCGGAGGAACATCTGGCAGAGGGGAAGGTGGGCCATATCTGCACACTGGAGCGGGAAATGCCGCTACAGGACTTTCTGGGGCTTGTGAAGGCTCGACTGGGTGCCAACGGCCTCCGTTACTGTGACGGGGGAAAGCCTGTCAAAAGGGTGGCTACGGGCTGTGGCGCCTGCGCCGAGTATCTGGAGGATGCTGTGAAGGCAGGCTGCGATACCTTTGTCACCGGGGATGTGAAGCACAACTACTGGATCGATGCCCAGGGGCAGGGGATCAATCTCATTGACGCGGGACATTATTCCACGGAAAACCCCATCGTGGAAAAGCTGGCGAAAAAGCTCTCTGCGAAATTCTCGGAGGTACAGGTCTTGGTGACTTCCCGGATGCCTCAGCCGGAGCAGTTTTTTGTATAGCATACATTTGTGCCTATAAAATCGGCGTTTTCTCGGAAAAATACTTGAGATATAGGGAAAACTATGATAAAATAATACGGTTCATGATAAATTATTCTCACGAAGGGATTGAAACATATGTCCGGACATTCTAAGTGGCATAACATTCAGAAAACCAAGGGCGCTGCCGACGCAAAGCGCTCCGCTGCATTCACCAAGATCGCCCGCGAGATCATCGTGGCTGTCAAGGAAGGCGGCAGCGGCGACCCCGCCAACAACTCCCGTCTGGCTGCGGTTGTCACCAAGGCGAAGGCTGCCAATATGCCCAATGACAACATTAAGCGTACCATTGACAAGGCTCTGGGCGCCGGCAATGCCGACAACTACGAGTCCATCACCTATGAAGGCTATGGCCCCTCCGGCGTTGCAGTCATTGTTGAGACCATGACCGACAGCCGCAACCGTACCGCCTCCAATATGCGCCACTACTTCGACAAGTTCGGCGGAAACCTGGGCGCATCCGGCTGCGTTAGCTGGAGCTTTGACAAGAAGGGCGTTATCGTCATCGAGGACGAGGATGAGGAGTACGACGAGGACGAGATGATGATGGAGGCTCT
>CAZEPQ010000074.1:0-9365 GCA_964514175.1 uncultured Oscillospiraceae bacterium | reverse complement strand
TTTAGGGCTAACTGGAGACCTTTTTTATTTTGCGCTATTTTGCAACGTGCCCATTCTATCGTATATGGATAGAGCATAAACATCGTCAGAAGAGCACAAAAAGATGACCTGCGATTTCGTATATTGTATTTGCAGAATATTCCTGAACTTTCATTGATTTTCGCCGAGAAATGTAGTATGATGATAAAAATATGATTGGGGGTGTTGATATGCGTTCTTCTCATTCTTCTCGTTCTTCCCAGTCCTCACGATCCCCACGGCCTTCCACCAAGCGGCGCCGTCGGCTCCCGTTCTGGGCGGTTGCATTGATTACTGTACTGATTGCTCTGCTGGTCTTTGCCGTTGCTGCTGCCATTACTATTAACCTGGTCCTCAACAAAATTTCCCGGCCCGAGATCGACCAGGAGTACTTCACTGAAGAAGAGCTGATGGAGCTGGATCTTCAGGAAGCCGTTGCCCTTAATGAAGAAGAGGGCGCCGTCGTTTATCCCGAGCTAGACCCCGCCGAGATTCAGTGGACCGAAGCCACAGAACCCATTGGCGAGGAACATGATCTTGTAAACATTCTTCTCATCGGACAGGATGCCCGTGCGGGCGAGACCCGTGCCCGCTCCGACACCATGATCCTCGTAACCTTCAACAAAACCACTGGCGATATTACCATGACCTCCTTCATGCGAGATCTGTATGTTCAGATCCCCGGCTATCAGGACAACCGCATCAATGCTGCTTATGCCTACGGCGGCATGGAATTGCTGGATGAAACCCTGCTTCTGAATTTTGGTGTGGACGTTGACGCAAATATTGAGGTCAACTTTGAAGGCTTCGCCTCCATTATTGACGTTTTGGGCGGCGTTGACATTGAACTGAGTTGGGCAGAGGCTTCCCATCTGGGCCTTTCCGCAGGCACCAACCACTTAAACGGAAAAAACGCCTTGGCATATGCCCGTATCAGAAGCATTGATTCCGACTTCTACCGCACCGAACGGCAACGGAAGGTTATCTCCGCGCTGTTTCATTCCCTGAAAACTGCCGGTTTCTCCCGCATCACGGAGCTGATCGATACCATCTTCCCCCTTGTCACCACAGATATGAGCAATTCACAGCTCATCGCTTATGCCACAGATCTCTTCCCCATGCTCTCCGGTGGTACCCTTTCCAGCAGTCGAATCCCTGCGGATGATACCTACAGCATGAACAGCGTCCGGGGCATGTCCGTCATTGTTGCGGATATGGAAGCCAACCGGTCCATTCTGAAAGAAACCTTGGAACCCACAGGCTGAATCGTTTACAAAGCGCCCTGCCGAAAGGACAGGGCGCTTCGTGAAGCATTCTGCCAGTTCCATAGCTTTTGTGAGGTATTTTTATGGAAGCCTTTCTTGTCTCTGCCTGTCTCCTGGGCACAAACTGCAAATATTCCGGGGGCAACAATCTCTGTCCAGCCCTGGATGCCCTGAAAGAGAAATACCGATTTATTCCCGTCTGCCCGGAGCAGCTTGGTGGGCTCCCCACCCCCCGGCCCCCGGCAGAATGCAGCGGAGACGCCGTTGTAAATGACCAAGGTTTGGATGTTACGGAACAATTCCGCAGAGGCGCGGAGGAAGCCCTGAAATTAGGGCAATTTTTCGGATGCACCGCCGCCATTTTGAAGACCCGCAGCCCCTCCTGCGGCTGCGGCGCCATCTATGACGGCACCTTCTCCGGCACAAAGGTCCCCGGCGATGGGGTCACTGCAAAGCTGCTGAAGGAGGAAGGCTACCGAATCTATTCCGAGGAAAATCTTCCTCATGCATGATGGCACTTCTCGCCAAAAATCGCTTGACAAAGGAAAATGTCAATGCTATACTAAATTAAGAATAAGGGAGTAGTCGGCGTCCTTTTGGACGCGATGAGGTCAACATCTTGAGCCTTTGGCTCTGGCTTCGTATGAAATGACGAGACTTATCTGCAGCCGCAGATGGGTCTCGTTTTTGTATTATTAGGGAGGTTATAAAAATGGGACTTGTTGAATTATTCATTCTGGCACTGGGACTGAGCATGGACGCCTTTGCCGTATCCATCTGCAAAGGGCTTTCCGTACCAAAGCTCAAGCTCAAACACTGTCTGATCTGCGGCATCTACTTTGGTGGATTCCAGGCCTTGATGCCTTTCCTGGGCTGGCTGCTGGGCATCCAGTTCCAGTCGCTTATCACCAGCGTGGACCACTGGATCGCTTTTGTACTTCTGGGCATCATCGGTGCCAACATGATTAGAGAAGCCCTGGGGAATGACGAGGAGGACGAATGTCCCGCTGCCGCCTTCGACTTTAAAACCATGCTGCCCATGGCAGTGGCCACCAGCATCGACGCACTGGCTGTAGGCGTTACCTTCGCCTTTCTGGACGTAAACATCGTTCCTGCCGTCAGCTTTATCGGCATCACCACCTTCGTATGTTCCGCCATCGGCGTGAAAATCGGCAACGTATTCGGTACCAAGTTTAAGTCCAAAGCCGAGTTGATGGGCGGCATCGTTCTGATCGCCATTGGCCTGAAGATCCTCATCGAGCATCTCTTCTTTGGAGGCTAATATTCTATCCACATAAACAGGCCCCGATTCGGGGCAGAATATATCCACCCACTGTCAAGAACAGGAGGACGCAAATTGAAAGAATACCTTGTAAGCAAAACCGAAGTCCTCTCCCAGCAGAATGTGACCGAGTACGGTCTCAGTAGCCAGGAAGCTGCTGCCAGACTGGAAAAGCACGGTCATAACAAGCTGGCTGAAGGCAAGAAAGTCACCATCGTCGAGCGGTTCCTGAAAGAACTGGCCGACCCCATGATCATCATCCTCATTGTCGCCGCCGTGATCTCCGCCATCACCGCCGTCTACTCCGGCGAAAGCTTTGCGGACGTCATCATCATCATGGCGGTTGTCATCATCAACGCCGTGCTGGGAGTGGTGCAGGAAAGCAAGGCTGAAAAGGCCATTGCCGCCCTGCAAGAGATCGCCGCAGCCACCTCCAAGGTGCTCCGTGACGGCAAGATGGTCACCATCCGTTCCGACGAGCTGGTTCCCGGCGACATCGTCATTTTGGAAGCCGGCGATGCAATCCCTGCTGACGGACGCATCATCTCCTCCAACAGCATGAAGATCGAGGAGGCCGCTCTTACCGGCGAGTCTGTCCCCGTCAGCAAGCACGACGAGGCTCTGGAGCTGGGCGACCTGAAGGACATTCCTCTGGGCGACCGTAAAAACATGGTTTACATGGGCTCCACCGTGGTCTATGGCCGTGGCCGCGCAGTCATCACCGGCACCGGCATGAACACCGAAATGGGCAAGATCGCCGACGCTCTGACCCAGGCACAGGATGAGCAGACGCCCCTGCAGCGCCAGCTTGCACAGCTCAGTAAGATCCTGTCATTCCTAGTCATCGGTATCTGTGCCTTCATTTTCCTGCTGGACGTGATCCGTTCCTACCCCGATGTCACCGGCGCCGGCCTGCTGGACACCTTTATGGTAGCCGTATCTCTGGCCGTTGCAGCCATTCCTGAGGGTCTGGCAGCCGTTGTCACCATCGTGCTTTCCATGGGCGTTACCAAGATGAGCCACAATCAGGCCATCATCCGTAAGCTCACCGCCGTTGAAACACTGGGATGTACCCAGACCATTTGCTCCGACAAGACCGGCACCCTGACTCAGAACAAGATGACCGTTGTGGAGCACAGCGGCACAGATGTGACCCGTCTGGCTCTGGCCATGGAGCTTTGCTGTGACGCGGAGCTGGACGATTCCGGCAACGCCGTAGGCGAGCCCACCGAGTGCGCTCTGGTAAACGACGGCTTTAAGCTGGGTCTGCCCAAGACTGAATACGCCGAGAAGTATCCCCGTATGGGCGAGGCTCCCTTCGACTCCGGCCGTAAGATGATGTCCACCGTTCACAAGACCCCCGAGGGTCAGATCCTACAGTTCACCAAGGGCGCTCCTGACGAAGTGCTCAAGCGCTGCACCCACTACTATCAGGACGGCAATGTGATCCCCATGACCGAGGACCTGAGAAACGAGATTCTTGCCGCCAACAAGGCCATGGCCGACCAGGCCCTCCGTGTGCTTTGCGGCGCACAGCGTGTTTGGGATACCGAGCCCGCTGATTACGAGCCTGCCACTCTGGAGCAGGATCTGACCTACCTGGGTCTCTCCGGCATGATCGATCCCATCCGTCCCGAGGTCAAGCTGGCCATCGAGGAATGCCGCGATGCCGGCATCCGTCCCATTATGATCACCGGCGACCACAAGGATACCGCTGTTGCCATTGCAAACCAGCTTGGCATTCTGGAGCCCGGTCACCAGGCCATCACCGGCGCACAGCTCAACGAGCTGTCCGAAGAGGAGCTGGCGGAGCGCATCGAGGAATTCTCCGTATACGCCCGTGTACAGCCTGAGCATAAGGTCCGCATCGTCAACGCCTGGAAGAAGAATGGCTGCATCACCGCCATGACCGGTGACGGCGTCAACGACGCCCCCTCCATCAAGTCCGCCGACATCGGCGTAGGCATGGGCATCACCGGCACCGACGTTACCAAGAACGTAGCCGACATGGTTCTGGCAGACGACAACTTTGCCACCATTGTTTCCGCTGTGGCAGAAGGCCGTCGCATCTATGACAACATTCGCAAGGCAGTCCAGTTCCTGCTGGCCTCCAACCTTTCCGAGGTGCTGTCCATCTTCTTCGCAACCCTGATGGGCTTCACCATTTTGGAGCCTGTACACCTGCTGTGGATCAACCTGATCACCGACTGCTTCCCTGCTCTGGCTCTGGGTACAGAAGAGGGCGAGGGAGACATTATGAAGCGCAAGCCCAGAAGCGCCACCGATGGCATCTTCGCCGGCGGTCTGGGTGTGGATGTGGCTCTCCAGGGCTTTATCGTCACCGTTATCACCCTGGCCTCCTACTTCATCGGTCACTATATTGAATCCGGTGTCTGGGAGATCACCAACAGTGCCGACGGCATGACCATGGCCTTCCTGACCCTGTCCATGACCGAGATCTTCCATTCCTTCAACATGCGTTCCCGCCGGAAGTCTGTCTTTAAGCTGGGCAACCACAACAAGTGGCTCTGGGGTGCTATGATCCTGTCTCTGGTTCTGACCACCGCAGTCATCTTTGTCCCCTTCCTGTCCAATGCTTTCGGCTTTCAGCATATCAGCTTCATGGAGTATATCATCGCTATGGCCCTTGCCATTGCGATCATCCCCATTATGGAGATCATCAAGTTCATCCAGAGAAAGCTCGAGAAGTAATCTATGTATCAGCCCCCGGTTGCATTGCAGCCGGGGGTTTGGTATATTATGGGCATATGATTGGAGTGATTGATATGTACACCGCATTCTGGAACGCACTGGACAGCCTGGTTTCCGCCTCTGAGGTCGTCATTGATCGACCAAAACACTCCGCCCATCCAAGATATCCCCATTTGATCTATCCTATAGACTATGGTTTTTTGAAGGATACTTCCTCCATGGACGGCGGCGGAATTGATGTCTGGGTGGGATCCTGCCCCGCAAAATCCATCGACGCGATCATATGCATCGTAGATTTAATGAAACGGGACTCTGAAATTAAAATTTTGATCGGTTGTACTGAGGAAGAGAAAAATACCATTTATGATTTTCACAACAATTCGGAATTTATGAAGGGAATTCTGATTCGGCGGTAACCCCAGACTGTGCATCAATCCCTCATCCACCACCGCTGCGCGTTGGTCCCCCTTCCCCCAATATCATCAACTTAGGGAAGCATGAATTAAATCGTACAATGTCATTGCCACATGGGGAAAGCAAAAAGGAGATGCCGCTGACGCAGCATCTCCGAATTTATTGTTCCGATTTTGTGATGGTGCCGCCGCCGACGACCACATCGCCGTCATACAGCACCACAGCCTGCCCCGGCGCAATGGCCCGCTGGGCATCGTCAAATTCCACCCGCAGTTCATCTTCGGCAGTCTGCCAGACCCTGCAGGGCTGTTCCTTCTGCTGATACCGCACCCGGGCATACATCTGCTGACCATCCACAAGACGGTCGCAGGCAATGAGGTTGACCCCATTTGCATAAAGGGTCTTGGCAAACAACTGCTCATTGGTGCCCAAGGTCACGGTGTTGTTCACCATATCCTTTCCCGTCACATAAAGACGGCTGGCCGCCGCCACACCAAGTCCCCGCCGCTGCCCCAGAGTATACCGGACAGCCCCCCCATGACGTCCCAGAACGATTCCGTTTTCGTCGATAAAATCTCCGCTGAAGAAAATCTTGCCCCGGTAACGCTCCAGGAAGCTGCCGTAGTCCCCATCCGGGACAAAGCAAATATCCTGAGAATCGGACTTGCTGGCAGTGACAAAGCCATGATCCCATGCCATCTCCCGAACCTGCGGCTTCGTCAGTTCTCCCAGAGGAAACACCAGATGGGAAAGCTGACGCTGGGTCAGATTATACAGCACATAGCTCTGATCCTTGGCAGGGTCCAGCCCCTTTTTGAGAAGATACCGTCCGTTTTCCTCCCCCACCCGGACATAATGACCTGTGGCAATATGGGTGCCACCCTGGGCCTCCATGGCCTCCATCAACAGGGGGAATTTCACCCCACGGTTACAGTCCACACAGGGATTGGGGGTACCCCCTGCCTCATAGACCGCCGCAAAATGCTCCATGACCTTCTCCCGGAAGGTCTCCCGACCATCCACAACAATGTGGGGGATCTCCAGCCGGTCACAGACCGCTCTGGCGTCATCGGCGTCGGCACTGCAAGGTCCATCCTGCTCCGTATGCAAAAGGAGGGTCAGTCCCACCACATCATAGCCCAGTTCCTTCAGCAGCAGCGCGGTCACGGAACTGTCCACGCCGCCGCTCATACCGGCAATACAGGTCTTATTCATGGCTTTTCCTCCTTAATGATCTCAATGCTGTCTCCGGGGCAGATCACGCCCGGCGTAAGAATTTTTACAAAAATGCCTTCTCTGGGCATTACGCAGTCTCCCGCTGCCCGCCGAATGGCACAGCCATGGTGACATTCCTTTCCGATCTGGGTCACTTCCGCCACAACATCCCCGCCCAGTCTCAGCCGGGTTCCCACAGGCAGCGTATACAGTGTGAGCCCCTCCGTCAAAATATTCTCCGCAAAGTCTCCGGCCTTCAATTCTACATTTTTCAGCTTTTCCCGGAGCTTGTCTACGCTCTCCCGGGCCAGCAGGGACACCTGCCGATGCCAGGGGCCTGCATGGGCGTCTCCCACAATGCCGTGGTCAACCCACAGCTCTGCCTGAGGCACAGGCTTCTTCTGCTCCCCTTTACGTTCGCTGATACAGATGGCCAAAATTCGGGCCATTCCATCATCTCCAATAGGCTTGTAATTTTCGGTCTATTATACCCACATTCCTGCTTCTTTGTCAACAGAATTCATATTATTTTTATAGGATTAAAACTTCCACTTGATTTCCCAGCACTCCTATCGTATATTAGTTATATACAGACAGGAGGGATCAACATGAAACTATCTACCCGAGGGCGCTACGCCCTGAGACTTATGCTGGATCTTGCCCTTCAGCCTGAGGGAACAAGCATTTCCCTGAAAACCATCGCACAGAGGCAGGGAATATCCTTGAAATATTTGGAGCAGATCGTCACCCCCTTGAGCCACAGCAACTATCTCCAATCCACCCGGGGCGCACAGGGCGGCTATAAGCTCACCATGGCCCCGAAGGAATATACCGTGGGCATGATCCTCAGGACCATCGAAGGAAGCCTTGCCCCCGTTGCCTGCGTGGACTCTGAGGGCACTGCCTGCCAGCGCAAGCGCTACTGTGCCACCGTGGAGGTCTATCGAAGGATCGACCAGGCCATCGACCAGGTGGTGGACAACATCACCCTGGCAGATCTGGTGGACATGCAGCATGAAAAATGGGGCGGCTTAGAACCCCCGGAAACGCTTTGACACAAAATCTTCCCACTGCTGTGGGAAGATTTTTATCTCCTA
Organism: uncultured Oscillospiraceae bacterium; assembly: GCA_964514175.1. Taxonomy (GTDB): domain Bacteria; phylum Bacillota; class Clostridia; order Oscillospirales; family Oscillospiraceae; genus HGM13006. Next base: position 1,362 of record CAZEPQ010000074.1, on the reverse strand, counting down.
TTGACAAACTAGGAATTGCATTGTATAATTCAATTGCCTACCAAATCAGTAGGTAATTGACGCAAATAATACATACATGATATAGAAAAAAGGAGGCTGTACATGAAAATCTATGCAGATAACGCAGCCACAACCAAAATGAGCACACGCGCCATTGAGGCCATGCTTCCCATGATGACCGAAGTATTCGGCAATCCTTCCAGTCTGCACACCCCTGGACAGCAGGCCGCCGAAGCTCTGGCGGAGGCCAGAGAAAAGGTTGCCGCTGCCCTGGGCTGTACCCCCAGAGAGATCACCTTCACCTCCGGCGGCAGCGAAGCGGACAATCAGGCCATTCTCACCGCCGCAAGACTTGGAGAAAAGAAGGGCAAAAAGCATATCATCTCCACCGCCTTTGAGCACCATGCCGTACTTCACACCCTGAAGGCACTGGAAAAGCAGGGCTTTGAAGTGACCCTGCTGGATGTTCACCGGGACGGCCTCGTTACTCCCCAGCAGGTTCGTGACGCCCTCCGGGCGGATACCTGCCTGGTAACCGTCATGTACGCCAACAACGAGATCGGCACCATTCAGCCCATCCGTGAGATCGGTGCGATCTGCCGTGAAAATGGTGTTCTGTTTCACACGGATGCCGTTCAGGCCGTGGGACATCTGCCGGTGCATGTGAAGGATGACAATATTGACCTACTTTCCCTGTCTGCCCACAAATTCCACGGCCCCAAGGGAGTGGGCGTATTGTACGCCAGAAAAGGCATTCGCCTTGAAAATGTGATCCACGGCGGAGCTCAGGAACGGGGCAAACGGGCAGGAACAGAAAATCTTCCTGCCATTGTCTCCATGGCAGCAGCATTGGAAGAGGCCTGCCGGCATATGGAGGAAAACGCTGCCAAGTCGAAAGTTCTTCGTGACCGGCTCATTGAGGGACTTTCCGAAATTCCCCACTCCATGCTCAACGGGGCCATGGAACCCCGGCTTCCCGGCAATGTAAGCTTCTGCTTCGAAGGCATCGAGGGCGAATCCCTGCTGCTTCTGCTGGACGACAGGGGCATTGCCGCCTCCTCCGGTTCCGCTTGTACCTCCGGTTCTCTGGATCCCAGCCATGTACTTCTGGCGCTGGGCCATCCCCATGAGATCGCCCACGGCTCCCTGCGGCTGACCCTGGATCAGGAGAACACCATGGAGGAAGTGGAATATATCATCGAATCCGTAAAGGAAGTTGTCGCCTATCTTCGGAGCATCTCTCCCCTGTGGCGGGATTTGGAATCCGGAAAAAAAGAATTTGTAATAAAGTGAGGTGTCTTTTATGGCATTATACAGTGACGTTGTAATGGACCATTTCCGCAACCCCAGAAACCTGGGCCA
>CAZEPQ010000073.1:0-9672 GCA_964514175.1 uncultured Oscillospiraceae bacterium | reverse complement strand
GAGATCCCTTCGGACAACTGCCCCTTCAATGAAAAGCCCGCTATGAAATGCGTGGAGATCACCGACTGCCTCATCGAGGCCATGGAGGGAGGACAGTATGGCTTCCTGCGGTGCAACTTCCCCAATGGCGATATGGTGGGTCATACCGGCGTGCTGGAGGCGGTGATCACTTCCATGGAGGCACTGGATGTGCAGCTTGGACGAATTCGCAAAGCCGCAAAGGAACTGGGCTATGTGCTGGTGGTCACTGCGGACCACGGCAATGCGGACGTTATGCTGGAGAAAAACAAGAAGGGAACCATGCAGGTTCGTACCGCCCATTCCCTGAGTCCCGTGCCCTTTGTCATTGAGGGCTGGCAGGGGAAATTGAAGGAAGGCGCCTTCGGCCTTGCCAATGTGGCGGCCACAGTGGCGGAGCTTTTGGGAATTCCGGCCCCGGGAATGTGGGAAGAGAGCCTTTTGGCCTGATTTTTCAGGATTTTTTCGGAGAATTTTGTTCAAAAACTGAATTACCTCTTGTGCTTTTTCCGGAAATGTTATACAATATTCAGAGCGTTTTTTAACTACAACTTAAGGGAGGTCAATCCTTATGATGCGTTTTAATACAGACAAGGGTGTTATCACTGTCAGCAGCCAGGTTTTTTCCAATATTGCTGGTATGGCTGCGACCAATTGCTTTGGCGTTAAGGGCATGGCTGTCCGTTCCAGAACCGACGGCATCGTGCATCTTCTCCGCCGTGAGGCCATGGATAAGGGCGTTCGTGTCACCTTTAATGAGGACGATACCATTTCCATCGACCTTCATGTAATGATGGACCACGGCATTAACATTGCTGCCGTTTGCCCCTCCATCATCAACCGTGTAAACTATGACGTGAACAAGGCCACCGGTGTTACGGTGAAAGAGGTCAACGTCTATATTGATTCCATCAGCGTGGACTGAGTTTCTACCAGTAAATAGATGGGCCCAGGCCCATCCCGGAGGTGCACAATTTGAAAGAATTTATCAGCGGTGCCGACCTGAAATCCATGGTGATTTCTGCCGCCGCCAATATCGACCTGAATAAGCAAATTATCAATGACCTGAACGTTTTCCCTGTTCCCGACGGTGACACCGGTACCAACATGGCTCTCACCATTGGTACTGCCGCCAAGGAGCTTCAGAAGGCAGGGGACGACATCACCGTTACCCGTGCTGCGGACATTACCGCATCTGCCCTTCTGCGGGGCGCCCGTGGTAACTCCGGCGTTATTACCTCTCTGCTGTTCCGGGGCTTCTCCAAGTCCCTGAAGGAGAAGGAGACTGCCGACGGTGCGGACTTTGCCGCCGCTCTTTATGAGGGTGTGGAGGCTGCCTATAAGTCCGTTATGAAGCCCGCCGAGGGCACAATTCTGACGGTTTCCCGTGTCTCTGCCGAGGCTGCTATGGAGGCCTGCGGCGAAACCACCGCCATCGAGCCCATCCTGGATGTGGCCATTGTTTCTGCAAAGCAGGCTCTGGAAGAGACTGTGAACCAGAACCCGGTGCTGAAAAAGGCCGGTGTGGTGGATGCCGGCGGCAAGGGCTTTGTGCTGATTCTGGAGGCCATGAAGGCCGCCATGCTGGGTGATCCCGTTGTGGCAGGCGAGGGCACTGATGAGGTCCAGGAGACCCAGGTGGTGGTGGATATGTCCAACTTCACCTTTACCTATGACACCGTGTTCATTGTCCGCAAGGGTGAGAACTGCGACCTCAACGCCTATGGCGAGTACCTCAACTCCGTGGGCGACAGCCTGGTGATCGGCGAGGATGACGAGATCTTCAAGGTCCATGTCCATACCGATATTCCCGGTGAGGTTCTCACCGAGGCCGCAAAGTACGGCGTACTGGAGCTGGCAAAGATCGAAAACATGCGTACCCAGTGCGAGGATCAGGCTGCAGGCCGCAAGACCATGAGTACCGACGACCTGGAGGCTGTGGAGGAAGAGCTGGAGCAGCAGGAGGAATGGACACCCAATGCCGGTGGTCGTAGGATTGCGGCTCCCGAGAAGGAATATGGCGTGGTATCTGTTTGTGCCGGTGAAGGCATCGCCGCCATGTTCCGGGACCTGGGCGTGGATCATATCGTGTCCGGCGGTCAGACCATGAACCCCTCCACCGAAGACATCCTCAAGATGATCGACGCAACCCCCGCTGAGGTGGTTTTTGTCCTTCCCAATAACAAGAACATTCACATGGCAGCCCAGCAGTGTGAGCCCCTCAGCGAAAAGCGTGTGGTCGTGATCCCCACCACCACCGTTCCGCAGGGTATAACCGCAATGCTGAATATGGATCCTTCTGCTTCTGTGGAGGAAAACGTGGAGACCATCACTGCTGCCATCGAAGGCGTCACCACCATGCAGATCACCTATGCGGCCCGGAACTCCGATTTTGATGGCTATGCCATCAACGAGGGCGATTACCTGGCCCTCTGCGGCGGTCTGTTCGGTACGGATCGGGATATCAAGGTGTTGCTGCGGTCCCTGGCTGAAAGGGCCAAGGAGCTGGACAGTGAGTTCATCACCATCTTCTACGGTGAGGATATCACAGAGGAAGAGGCACAGGAGGCCGAAGGCATCTTCCAGGAAGTTTGCTCCGAGGCTGAGGTCACTGTGCTCTCCGGCGGACAGCCTGTTTACTACTATCTGATCTCTGCAGAATGATTTTTAGCCCACAGATGCAAGACCCCTGCGTCTGTGGGCTTTTTAAGGAAGAAAAAAGAGGTGCGGCAATGAAGATCCTGTATGCAGTCAGTGAAGCCTATCCCTTTGCCAAAGATGGCGGTTTGGGTGATGTGGCTTATGGCTTTCCCCAGAAGGTCAAGGAAATGGGTATGGATATCCATGTTATCATGCCCCTGTATGATCTGGTTCCCCAGGAATATCGGGATCAGATGACGCTGGTTACCAATTTTACGCTGAACCTGGGCTTCCAGACCCTGTACTGTGGACTTTATTGCCTGATCTACCAGGGGGTTGCCTATTACTTCGTGGAGAATGACAATTATTTTGCCCGGGGACGGATTTATGGCTGCAAGGACGACGATGCCAGATTTGCCTTTTTCTCCATGGCAGTGTGTGAGTCCATGGGGCATCTGGGCTGGTTTCCCGATGTGGTCCACTGCAACGACTGGCAGACGGCGCTGATTCCCTTTTATTTAAGACAGCGGCAGCTCAGCAACCCCGATAACCGACCCATCCGGACAGTATTTACCATCCACAACGTGGAGTATCAGGGAGATTTTGATTATCATACCCTGACGGATGTGTTTGGCTTGTCCGGCGTGCTGTTTTCCGAGGGCACCATGGAACTGGATGGCAAGGTGAACCTGATGAAGGGCGCTGTGGAGGTTGCGGACTGCGTTACTACGGTAAGCCCCACTTATGCAAAGGAATTGTCCGCCCCGGATGAATCTGGCGCACTGAGCCGGGTGCTTTCCAGACATGAGATCATCGGCATTCGGAACGGCGTTCATGGAAGCTTGAATCCCAGGGACAACAGCCGGGTGCTGCATCCCTATGACTGGGAAAATCTGGCGGAAAAAGCCGTGAATAAAAGGAAAATGCAGGAGAACCATGGTCTGGTGGTAAATGACAAGGCCCCTGTGTTTGGCTGCGTCAGCCGTCTGCTTCCCAGAAAGGGCTTTGAACTTCTGGTGGAGGTCATGCCGGAGTTTTTGGAGCAGGGTGCCCAGCTTTACATCACCGGCGACGGCAAGAAGGAGGTCCGTAAGGCGCTGTTGGAGCTTCGTGACCAATATCCCAAGCAGGTAGATATTACCGCCTATTCGGAATATCGGGGCACTGAGGTCTACGCTTCCTCGGATATTTACCTGATGCCCTCTGAGGTGGAGCCCTGTGGTACCTCTCAGCTTCAGGCCATGAGTTACGGAGCCGTTCCTGTGGTTCGAGCCACCGGCGGTCTGAAGGATACTGTAAAGCCTTACGATAAGGACAACCCCCATGGGTGCGGCTTTGTCTTCCAGGATTACACCGCGGAAGCCCTGAAAAATGCCATGGAACGAGCGGTGGAGGCCTACCGGGAGAAGGAGACCTGGGAAGGACTTCAAAAACGCTGTATGGCCCAGGACTTTTCCTGGAATGAACCTGCGGCTGAGTATATTAAGCTGTATCAATCTCTCCTGTGAACTTAAAATGAAAACCGGCAGTCCGATCAAAACCAGGGACCGCCGGTTTTTTGCTTTAAAATGTCACGCGTACATGGTTCACCCCCAGCCAGTGGGCCATTTGCAGGAAATAGGCGATGGTCTGGGGGGTGGTCATAAGCTGACCGTACCAGGGGAGACTCCTGTTTTCGCCGCACAGGGACAAAAGCGCACCCTTATCCAAAAATTCCAGCAGGGGAGAGTTGGTTCCGCTTAGTTCGTCGCGGAGAAGCTGTGAGACGGCTTGCATATAGCCCGGATTCCAGGTCTTGGGGTAGGGACTCTTCTTACGGTAGCATACCTCCTCCGGCAGCATATCCCGGAAGGCGTGGCGCAGAAGGCCCTTTTCCATACCCTCATGGTCCTTGTAGGCCCAGGGTACGGTGTAGAGGTATTCCACAATGCGCTTATCACAAAAGGGCACACGGATCTCCAGGCCAGACCACATGCTCATGCGATCCTTTCGGTCAAGCAAGGTCTGCATAAACCACTTGAGATTCAGCACCATCATTTCCTTCATCCGCTTTTCTGTGGGGTCCAGGTCCGGCAGAAGGTCTACCGTGTCCAGGGTCTCCTGATACCGCCGATCCACGAAATCCTTGGGTTCCATCCATTCAAGCAGCTCCGGCCTTACGAAGCTTGCCCGATAGTCTGTGGTCTGAGCCCAGGGGAAGCCCCAGGCGGCCCGAATCTCCGGGTCCCGATACCAGGGATACCCGCCGAAAATTTCGTCGGCGCACTCCCCGGACAGCACCACCGTAGTGGTCTTTCTCGCCTCCCGACACAGAAGCAGCATGGAGCTGTCCACATCCGCCATTCCCGGCAGATCCCGGGCCTCTGCCGCTTCAAAAAGGGCAGAAACCAGTGGCTGAGTATCCAGTTCTACCCGATGGGCGTTGGAGCCGATGTGCTTTGCCATAAGCTCCATGAAGTAGGGGTCGGAATTGGGCTGAAATTTTGTGGTCTGAAAGTATTTGTCGTTGTCCTTGTAGTCCACGGAGAAGGTGTCCACCCGACCCAGATACTTGGCTGCTACTGCCGACACAATGGAGGAATCCAGGCCGCCGGACAGGAAGGTTCCGATGGGCACGTCTGACACGAGCTGCCGCCGAATGGAATCCTCCAGAAGGAAGCGGGTCTTGTGGGAGGCTTCCTCAAAGCTGTCGGTGCAGGTGCCGTCCTTGAGACTCCAATAGGTTTTGAGGGTCAGGCCGTTTTCATCAAAACATCCGCACTGTCCCGGTTTTACTTCATATACCCCACGAAAAATCCCAAAGCCAGGAGTCCGTCCCGGCCCCAGGAACATCAGATCGTAGAGGCCTCTTGCCTCCACAACGGGCTCAATTTCCGGGAAGCACAGAAGACTTTTTAGCTCAGAGGCAAAAAAGAAGCTGCCGCCCCGTTGGGCGTAGAACAGGGGTTTTACCCCCATGGGGTCCCGGGCAAAAAAGATCCGGCGGTTTTTCGGATCGTACACCGCAAAGGCAAAGATTCCGTTGAGCTTATGCAGGCAGTCCTCTCCCCAGCGGAGAAAGGCCCGAAGCAGTACCTCGGTGTCACAGTGGGTCAAAAAGGTTTCGCCATGGGATGCAAGCTCCTGCCTCAGCTCCGGGGTGTTGTAAAGCTCTCCGTTGTAGACGATGGTTTTTCCGTCTATGGTCATGGGCTGGAGACCCTTCTCCGGATCAATGACGGAAAGCCGACGGTGGAGCAGGGCGCAGCAAGGATCCAAAAATCTGCCCTCCTGATCCGGCCCCCTACGGGTCATAGTATGGAGTATTTTTTCGTAAAACCCCTCGTTTCGTTGCGGCAGTCCCCCGGGAGAAAGCTGTCCCGCAATTCCGCACATAAAAATCCCTCCTGTTTCATCTACTGAACACAGTATATGAAATGGGAGGGATTTTGTTTCAGTTAAATGTATCCTCGGCGCTGTCAAACAGGGCGTGGACACGGCTCAGAAGTACTTCGCTGGCAGGATCGTTGGGGTCATAACCGGTGGTGAGATATTCCTCCGCTGCCTGTTGAGCCCGCTTCAAAATACTAAGGTCTGTGACCAGGGATGCCATGTGGAAGGTGGGGAGACCGCTCTGTCGGGCTCCAAAGAAGTCGCCAGGGCCTCGAAGGTCCAGATCCTGCTGGGATATCTCGAAGCCGTCATTGGTGGCGCAGAGGGCCTTGAGGCGCCGCCTGGTGTCGGCGTTTCGGTTGTCGGACACCAGGACGCAGTAGGATTTATTGCCCCCTCGACCCACCCGGCCACGGAGCTGATGGAGCTGGGAAAGGCCGAACCGATCCGCGTCCTCCACGACCATCAGTGTGGCATTTGGTACATCCACGCCTACCTCGATGACAGTTGTGGCAACAAGAATCTGGGTTTCGCCACGGAGAAACGCCGCCATGGACATGTCCTTGGAATCGGATTTCAGTTTTCCGTGGACAAGACCAATGTTAAGATCCGGGAAGGTGTTTTTCAGAGATTCATACATGGTTTCGGCGGCGGTCATGGTGGTTTCCTCGTTTTCTTCCACTGCGGGACAGACCACATAGACCTGATGGCCCTGGTCTACCTGCTTGCGGATAAAACCGTTGAGCCTAGACCGATAGCCGGAGCCCACCAGGAAGGTGTCTACAGGTTCTCTGCCGGGGGGCAGCTCGTCAATGATGGAGACATCCAGATCGCCGTAAAGGATCAGAGCCAGGGTCCTTGGAATGGGGGTTGCGGAGAGTACCAGCATATGGGGAGAGCTGCCCTTGGAGGCCAGTGCGGCTCGCTGACGGACACCGAAACGGTGCTGCTCGTCGATGACCACGAGGCCCAGATTGTAAAAGTCTGTGGTGTCGGTAAACAGTGCATGGGTGCCGATGATGATCTTGGCAGCACCCACAGCCATATAATCAAGATATCTCCGCCGCTGGGCTGTGGGGGTGGAACCTGTCAGGAGGATGCACTCGATGCCCATAGGCTCCAGAAATTTTGAAATGGTGTGGTAATGCTGGGTGGCCAGAAGCTCCGTGGGGGCCATCAGGGCTGCCTGATAACCGTTTTCCACGGCCTGTAGCATGGCACCCAGGGCAACCATAGTCTTGCCGGAGCCTACGTCGCCCTGAACAAGGCGATTCATGGGTGTGCCGGAAAGAAGATCAGCGGAAATTTCGTCCAATGTGCGCCTCTGTGCGCCGGTCAGGGCAAAGGGGAGACTGCTGTAGAACTTTTCGGGCACCGGCTTTGTGCAGGGGTAGTTGCTTTCCTGACTGCGGCGGGATTTGAGAAGTCCCAACCCCAGAGAATACAGGAAGAACTCTTCAAACACAAGCCGCTGTCGGGCGGTTTGCAGCCGCTGCTGGGTGGTGGGCCAATGAACCTCGTTGTATGCCTCCGTCACCGGCATAAAGCCCTCACGCTCCATGATGGTCTCCGGCAGCGATTCAGGAAGATCTTCCCCACAGGCATCCAGGGCCTGACGAATGAGCTGCTGGAGCATTTTGGAGGTCAGCCCCTTGGTCAGGGGATAGATGGGAATGATGCGCCGTGTGACGGTGGGAGGACTGTCGGCCCGTTCCACCACCAGATTTTGCAGCTCATGCCGCCGCTCGTCTCCCGCAAGGGTACCGTAAAAATAATAAACACTGCCTGCCTTTAGCTGCTCCGACATCCAGGGCTGATTGAACCAGGTGACCCGAAGCTGGGTAGTATCATCGGAGATGGTGCATTTGGTGTAAATGAGACCCTTTCGGACGTAGCTGGTCCGTGGGGTAGAGACCACCATGGCTTGAAAACAGGCAGGTTCTCCGACGGTAAGCTCGTTGAGGGGGAGAAACTTTGTCCGATCCTCGTAGTTTCGGGGAAAGAAGCAGACAAGGTCCTGGAGCGTCTCAATGCCCAGCTTCGCAAGCTGCTGTGCCCGGGTTTCGCCAACGCCCTTTAACACTGTGACAGGATCAGATAAGACCATGAAAATTCCTCCTCCCGATGGGAAAAGGCCGATGAGGGCATCGGCCCCTACAAATACTTCTTAAATTCGTGCGACCCCGGTTTTTCTGGCTGCCTCAGCCACGGCCTTGGCAACGGCGGGGCCCACTCTGGGATCAAAGGCAGGGACGATGATGTAGTCCGGGGAAAGCTCCTCCGGGGAGACCAGACCCGCCAGGGCATAGGCAGCGGCAAGCTTCATCTCGTCGTTAATATCGCTGGCACGGACGTCAAGCGCGCCCCGGAAAATGCCGGGGAAGGCCAGTACATTGTTGATCTGGTTGGGGAAGTCGCTGCGTCCGGTGCCCACGACAGCGGCGCCGGCCTTCTTTGCCTCATCCGGCATAATCTCTGGGGTGGGGTTGGCCATGGGGAAGAGAATCGCATTGGGGGCCATGGACTGAACCATTTCGGGGGTGACAGTGCCGGGGGAGGATACGCCAATGAACACATCCGCGCCACGAATGACTTCCCGCAGGCTGCCCTTTTCCATGTTTTGGTTGGTGATGGCGGCGATCTCTTCCTTGGCGGGATTCAGGTTCTCACGCCCCTGATAGATGGCGCCGGTGCGGTCGCACATAACCACATTTTTCAGACCCATGGAGATCAGCAGCTTGATGATGGCAATGCCTGCTGCACCTGCGCCGGAGGTAACAACCTTAATGTCCTCCATTTTCTTGCCAACTACCTTCAGGGCGTTGATGAGGGCAGAAAGCACAACCACGGCGGTGCCGTGCTGATCATCGTGGAAAATGGGAATGTCGCATTTTTCTTTCAGCTTCTTCTCAATCTCAAAGCAGCGGGGAGCGGAGATGTCCTCCAGATTGATGCCGCCGAAGGAGCCTGCCAGCAGGGCCACTGTGTTGACAAATTCATCCACGTCCTTGGTCCGCAGGCAAAGAGGCACCGCATTGACGCCGCCGAAGGACTTAAACAGGACGCACTTTCCCTCCATAACGGGCATACCTGCCTCCGGGCCAATATCGCCCAGGCCCAGCACGGCAGAGCCGTCGGTGATGACAGCCACAGTGTTGCCACGGCCGGTGAGGGTATAGCTCAGATCTGGGTTATTCTGAATTTCGATACAGGGCTGAGCAACGCCGGGGGTATAGGCCAGGGAGAGATCGTCCTTGTTCTCCACCTTCATTTTCGGAACGGTTTCCAGCTTGCCCTGCCACTGATAGTGGAGCTTCAGGGACTCTTCCGCATAATTCATATTTATAACCTCCAAAGAAGGAATCGTTCTGGAATATTATATCTCGAAGGGGAAGAAGAGGCAAGAAAAAACCGTCCCAAATCAATGATTTGAGACGGTTTCATGCAAAATTAGAGGCTGTTGAGCTTCTGAGCGATGTGGCTCTTCTTGTGGGCAGCAGTGTTCTTGTGGAGGATACCCTTGCCGACGGACTTGTCGATGGTGGCAACGGCAACCTTGGCGGCAGCGGCAGCAGCTTCCTTATCGCCGGAAGCGGCAGCAGCCTCGAACTTCTTGACGTTGGTCTTCAGCAGAGACTTGTT
>CAZEPQ010000072.1:0-9761 GCA_964514175.1 uncultured Oscillospiraceae bacterium | reverse complement strand
GGCTGCCGGGATGGAAGTTGTAGTAGTTCCCGGGGAGAAAATCAAGCCGCCTTAGATCATCTGCCATGGTCATTAGGGCGAATTCCAGGGTCTTCTCATTGACGGCGCAGGGATTGATGGTATAGGGCGCATGGGCTACCAGAGGACCAAAGTGATGCGCCTCCATCAGCACACGCAATTTCTCGATGTCCTTTAGATCCAGCTCCTTGGCTCTGCCGCCTCTGGGATTTCTGGTGAAAAACTGCGCCGTGTTGCCGCCGACCTCCATGGCCTGCTTGCCCATGGCGTAAAATCCCTTGGATATGGTGAGATGACAGCCGATATATTGCATGGTCCTGCCCCGCTTTCTCAGTAAAGTCTCCATTAGTATAACACAAAAGGGGCGGGAGGGACAGCAAAAAAGCATGACAAGGCACAAAAATCATGGTATACTAGACGACGGATTTTATGTCCTTGATTTTCTGGAGGTTATACCATGTCGCAGCAAAACGATTTTTCCGTTGGCAGTATTCCACGGACCATCACCCGATTGGCGATTCCCATGATCGCCGCCATGCTGGTTAATGCCCTGTATTCCATTGTGGATCGAATCTATATCGGTCATCTGGAAGGCGTTGGACAGATGGCGTTGACCGGTGTGGGTTTGTGTTTCCCAATTACCATGAGTGTGGCCGCTTTTTCCTATTTGATCGGCAATGGGGGCGGCCCATTAACTTCCATTCTTCGGGGCAGTAAGGATCAGGATGGGGCGGAGAAGGTTCTTGGCAACAGTATTACGCTGCTGGTGCTGCTGGGGATTCTGATCCCGGCTGTATGTCTTCTTATAAAAAAGCCGGTGCTGTATCTGTTCGGTGCCAGCGATGCCACCTATCCCTATGCCAATGAGTACATCACCGTTTATCTTCTGGGCTCTCTGTCGGTCATGCTGACCATGGGTCTCAATCCCTTTATCAATGCTCAGGGCTTTACCAAGGTGGGCATGGTGACGGTGTTGGTGGGTGCGGTCTGCAATATCATACTGGACCCCATATTTATCTTCGTGCTGGACATGGGCGTAACGGGAGCGGCCCTTGCCACCGTGATCTCTCAGACCGTCTCGGCGGTCTGGATCGTGGTGTTTCTTCTGGGAAAGAAGAATCTGATCCGGGTCCGCCGGAAGCATCTTCGTCTGGATCGTAAGGTGGTTGGACAGATTCTTGGCCTTGGTGTTTCCGCATTTATTATGAATATCACAGAGGCGGCTATTTCCGCCGTATTCAATGCCAGCCTGAGCCGTTTTGGCGGAGATATCTATGTGACCACCATGACGGTCATCACCTCAGTTACCGCTGTGGTCTTTATGCCCATGAATGGCTTTGCCCAGGGCGCCCAGCCTGTGACGGGCTATAACTACGGGGCAGGCGCTTATGACCGGGTGAAAAAGAGTTTCTGGTTCCTGACCAAATTCTGTGTGATCTATGCTACTTGTGCCTGGGTGATCCTGATGCTGTTCCCTGGCACCCTGATCAGTATTTTCAACAGTGATCCTGGGCTGATTGAGACCGCCATTCCCATGTTCCGAATCTATTTCTGCCTTTATTTCGTGTTCAGCCTCCAAATGGCAGCCCAGAACACCTTTGTTGCTATGGGGGAGGCAAAGAAAGCCACCTTCTTTGCGCTGTTCCGTAAGGTGGTGCTGCTGATTCCACTGATCCTGATCCTGCCCAGAGTTGGATTTGGTATTACGGGCGTATTTGCGGCGGAGCCGGTGGCGGATACTATTTCCGCAGTGACCTGTTTTTCCACCTTTATGCTGACAGCTTATCGGAAGTTGGGTAAGACTGAAGAAGTCGAACAGCAAGAGGAAGAATCAAAATAATTCATGTGAGGAAGAAACAATGCTATTATCTGCCCAGCATATTGAAAAGAATTACGGTATGAAAACCCTGCTGGATGACGTGGATTTTTACCTGAATGCCGGGGAAAAGATCGGTGTCATCGGTATCAACGGTACAGGAAAGAGTACCTTACTGCGAATGCTGTCCGGGGAGGAAAGCCCTGACAACGGAAAGGTGATCTTTGATCCCAATGTGCAGGTGAGCTTTTTAAAGCAGAACCCGGATATGGAGCCGGAGGTAACGGTTTTGGAGCAGGTATTTCTGGGCTACCCGGCAGAGTTCCGAAGCCTGAAGGAATTTGAGGCCAAGACCATGCTCACAAAGCTGGGTATCACTGATTTTGAACAGCAAATTAAGACCCTGTCCGGTGGACAGAAGAAGCGTGTTGCCTTGGCCACGGCACTGATCCATCCTGCTGAGGTGCTGATCCTGGATGAGCCTACCAACCATCTGGATGCCTTTATGGTGGAATGGCTGGAGGATTGGCTCAAAAAGTTCCGGGGCGGAGTGATTATGGTGACCCATGACCGATACTTTTTGGAACGGGTCTGCAACCGTATCTGTCAGGTGGAGCGGGGAAAGCTCTATTTCTACGAGGCCAATTATTCCAAATACCTGGAATTGCGGCAGCAGCGCTATGACTATGCCGCTGCTGCGGAGAGAAAGCGGCAGACCATCCTGCGGCGGGAGTATCAGTGGATCATCCGTGGCCCCCAGGCTCGGGGTACCAAGGCCAAGGACCGGATTCGCAGGTACGAGGAACTGAAAAACCAGGATGCCCCGGAGACCCAGGCAGTGACCCAGATGGCGGCTATGTCCTCACGGCTTGGAAAAAAGACCGTGGAACTGACGGAGGTTTCTAAACATTACGGGGACAAGATTGTTTTGAAGCCCTTCTCCTATCAGTTTAAGCGTTCTGACCGCATTGGTGTGGTGGGACGGAATGGAGCGGGCAAATCTACTCTGCTGGAGCTGATTGCGGGGAAGATTCAGCCCACCAGCGGGGAAATCACCTGGGGCGAGACGGTAAAGATCGGCTATTTTTCTCAGGAGGGCAAGGAACTGGATCTTAGCCAGCGGCCCTATGACTATATCCACGAGATCGCCGCCACGGTGCATACCGCCGAGGGAACTTTCTCCGCCAGCCAGATGCTGGAACGTTTTCTCTTTGACGGTGACATGCAGTACACCACCATTGGCGCCCTGTCCGGCGGCGAAAGAAGACGGCTCTATCTGCTGGGCGTTCTGATGGCAGCGCCCAATGTGCTGCTGCTAGATGAGCCCACCAACGATCTGGACATTGAGACCCTGACCATTTTGGAGGATTATCTGGTATCCTTCGACGGTATTATCATTGCGGTCAGCCACGACCGCTATTTCCTGGACAAGATCGCAACAGAGATCTTCCATGTGTCCGATTCCGGTCAGGTTGTTCGTTACACCGGAGGCTATACCGATTATCTGGAAAAACGTCGAGAGGAAGCTCCGGAGGCTGTGGAGAAAAAAGAAAAAAAGCAGCCCCAGCGGGAACCGAAGCAGCAAAAACTGCGGTTTTCCTACAAGGAGCAGCGGGAATATGATACCATCGAGGACGATATTGCAGCCCTGGAAGAGAAAATCGCTGAGAAAGAGACGGAACTGGAGGCAAATTCCACGAATTATGTTGCTTTGCAGCGGCTTACGGAGGAAAAGGAAGCGCTGGAGCAGCAGTTGGAGGAAAAGATGGACCGCTGGATGTATCTCAGTGATCTTGCCGAGCGAATCGCGGCACAGTAAATTAAAGCGTGAAAAAGTGGCGGCACCGAACGAATCGGTGTCGCCACTTTTGAATCTATGTTACTTTGATTTCCGCATACGACCCATAGCTTTCAGCAATGCTGCGCCGATGGCTGTGACCAGGATGGCGGCGGCAATGGCTTCCGGTACGCCGGAGGTGCCAACCGTGGCCATGACCAGACCGAATACGGCGGTAACGGCAACCTCTTTGGCCTCAGCGTACTGCTGTGCGAAAAGCAGATAGATGCTGCCCATGACAAACACAGTGTTCACCATAGAGCCAACAAAGCCGGTGATGGGCAGGGCGATGTAATCCTTTACCTTGAGCTTTTTCAGAAGAATCCACAGCCAGCCCGCAATGAGACCGATGAGAATACGGCAGCCTACCGAGATCCAGATTGCCTTCAGCATACCGGAGAATCCGGTGGTGCTCATAAAAGGAGAGAAGGCAAAGGACAACAGGGTGGGAGCGGTGGTATTGCTGATCATGGAGCAGATGCCAAAAACAGCGCCCAGAATACTGCCTGCCATGGGGCCAAAAAGGATGGCACCCAGGATAACGGGTATATGAACCGTGGTGGCCTTAATGATGGGAAGTTGAATCATGCCCAAAGGTGTATTGGCCAAAAGAATAACGATGGCCGCAAACAGGGCAACGCCAACCATCCAACGGGTGTCGTGCTTGCGTTTTGTTTTCATATGCGATTCCTCCTGCTGCCGCTCCACAGAATGTGGATGCAGCGCATTATTACAGCGTCAGTATAGCGCAAACATTATGTAATTGCAAGGGAAAATCTCTGGCGTTTTTCATAAAATTTGAAGGGAGAATTTATGTTTGGACACACTGAGGACACATGGTAAACTATAATGGAAGGTGAAAGGGGGAGTGTTAGATGCCTGACCGAATTTTGATCGTGGAAGATGAGCCTCTGCTTTTGGAAATTCTCTGTGACTATTTCCGTTCCAAGGGAGACGAGCCCATCGGAAAGGAAAATGGCCTCAAAGCCCTTGAATACCTGGAGGGAAACGCTGTGGATGCCGTGCTGCTGGATATTCTGATGCCGGAGCTCGATGGATTCTCCGTATGCAGAGCGGTTCGCCGGGAGAACGACGTTCCTATCATTTTCTTAACGGCCCTGTCAGACGAGGACGACAAGCTCCGCGGCTACGAGCTGGGAGCGGATGACTATGTGACCAAGCCCTATTCCATGGCGGTGCTTCATGCCAAAACAAAAGCACTGATTGCACGAAGCCGGGGAACGCTGGGGGTCAACGGTATTTTGCAGGTGGGGGATATGATTCTGGATATCAAGACCCATAGGGCTGTCATTCAGGGAATCCATCAGGAGCTTCCCAATCGGGAGTTTCGGCTGCTCAAATGCTTTATGGAAAATAAGAACCAGGTGCTCAGTCGGGAACAGCTTCTAAGAAAAGTATGGGGCTATGACTATGATGGGGATGACCGTACTGTGGACACCCATGTGAAAAAGCTTCGTGCCAGAGGCGTGCGTATTGACACAGTGATCCGGGTGGGCTACCGCCTGAAGGAGGGATCCCAATGAAAAATCAAGAAAAACGGTATTTATATATTACCTACCTTGCGTTGGCAGCCGTGTTCCTGCTGTGCTGTCTGGTTCTGCTTGTGGGGAGAGCCACGAATATACAGTCGCAGATGTTCCATGATCTGACAGCGGTGTATGAGAATAAGGAAGATGAGATCCTGGCCATCTCCAAGAGCGAGGAGACGGATAAAGCCGCATTGCTGGGCCAATATCAGATGGTCCTGGCGGATGCGTCCGTTACCACAAATTATCCCTTTTATGCCTCCGGTATTCTCCAGCATCGGGATGGAGAAGTGATGCTTAAGAGCCGAAACCTGATACTCTGTACATTCCGTGACCAGGAAGGAAATATCCTGACTGTTCCCATGGTATTTGAGGATGATAATAATGCGGATGTGGGTGAGGTTCTGTTCAGAAATTCCATTTCCGTATATGCCGCTGACCCCGGCATCCATAACTCCTTTCGGGGATATTGGAGGGATGGACTGTTCTATATAGAATATTTCTCCAATGATTACGTGGGATACTATTCGGATTATTCATTATTTGATGGGGAATATGTTGAATATGAAGTGGGGAGGGGGTATCCCTATCGCTGGGTGGACGTGGAAGTCTGCGCCAAGAGCTATGGAGAAGATGAAGTCAGCAGCAATAACTATCGTTTTGGGAAGTTTGTAGACGGCTGGGAAAAGACGGACGAACTGACGGAAAAGCTCATTGCCATGGATGCCTTGACAGAGTACGGTTCTTCCCTCAGTGTAAAAAAGAAGAGCCTGTTTTCTACGCTGCTGGTAGGTGTAAAAGACTTTAGCGACATACAGGAAGTGTTTGATGGCGGAAAAAGCCTGAAGCTGGTCTACGGCATGGAGTTTTCACCCATGGGCCTTGCAGCAAAAGAACTGATGCAAAACGGTTCCTTCATATTTATGCTGCTGATCTTTGTGTTTGGGGGCGTGGTGCTGACCACCTTATTCAGTCAGAACGTGTCCCGTCAGATGCAGGGCTATAAAGACGAGATATATCGTCAGCAGCAGGCTCTTACCTATGCGCAGGATGCGGAAAAATCCCGTCGGGAAATGACAAGCGCCATTGCCCACGAGCTGAAAACTCCCATTGCGGTGCTTTCCTCCTATTCTGAGGCCCTGCAGGAGAACATTGACGCGGAAAAACAGGCCCATTACCTGGGGGTCATTCGGGACGAAGCGGGGAGAATGGACCGGATGGTGCTGGAGCTGCTGGATTACAGTCGATTGGAGGCTGGCAAATATCAGCTTCAGCGGGAGAATTTCGACCTTAGTGAGCTGATAAAAGAAATCTTAAAGCCGCTGGAAGGTCAGATCGAAGAAAAGCATCTGTCTCTGGAATGGCAGATTGGAGAGGTTCTGGTGAATGCGGACCGGTATCGCTTCGGTCAGGTGGTGGAGAACTATTTGACCAACGCCATTCGGCATACTCCGGAGGGAGGTAGGATCATCCTTCGGGTCGGTATGAACAAGGTGACCTTCTCGGTGGAGAATCAGGGCAGCCGTCTTGCCCAGGAGGAACTCAAGAAGGTATGGGAAGCCTTCTGGCAGGGAGATCAGTCCCGTTCCCAGCGGGGCACCGGCTTGGGACTCTCAATTGTTAAAACTATTATGCAGCTTCACGGCGGCAGTTGCAGGGCGGAAAACACCGGCTTTGGCGTTCGTTTTGTGGCGAATTTGCAGGAGGAAAAGACCAATGTGGTCCTGCGATCCATGCCTCAGGAGGACGTGATCGAGCTGGAGTATCCCATTGCTCAGGAATACACCACTGTAAAACAGATGTTTAGTCAGCTCCGGCTCCTGGAGGGTAAGCACCTGCGGCGGGAAATGAAAGCCGGCAATATTCGCTGCGGCAGTCAGACCGTGATCAGCGGCAAAGCAAGGCTCAGTCCGGGGAATGTGGTGCTGTGGCGGGAGTTCCGGATCACAATCACCCTGGATAATGACCATAAGCGTCGTGCCATTATCGCCAACCAATTCCAGCCCAGCGGCAGACTCAGTAACTTTGGGTCCTATGTGGGTGCCAATAACGGTATGAGGTACTAATAAAATATTATTCCCGGGGATTCGACTCACTTCGTCGGATCCCCGGGGATTTTTTTGCTTTTTGCGGGAAATAAGCTGAAAAAACAGCATGCGGGAAACTAAGGGTGAAAGAAAGTATTTTGGCGAGGGGGTGAAGTATATGGACCAGACGTTATGGGCCGCGTTTTTCAGCGTGCTGGGAAGCCTTATTGGTACCCTTGGGGGAATTATGGCATCAGCCCGACTGACAAATTATCGAATTGCTCAGCTTGAGAATAAGATGAATGAGGTGGGAAAATTGGTCAAGCGAATTTATCAGTTAGAGTAGAAAAGCGCCATCCATGAGGAACAGATAAAATCTGCAGTGTATAATCGTACACACTGCGAACATCGGCCTAATTGAGAAAGGAGAAAACTTTGGAGAAAATCAATTGGAAACAAAAGCTGACCAGCCGTAAATTCTGGGCGGCCATCATTGCGGTGGTTATGAGCGTTATGACGATGTTTCAGGTGGACAGCCTGACACAAACCCATGTGGAAGCTCTGGGCTGGGGTATTGGGGCCCTGATCGCGTATATCCTGGGTGAGGGCCTGGTGGATGCAGGAGGGAAGAAGAACGAATGAAAATATTGCTGATTGCAGGTCATGGAGCGGGCGATCCCGGTGCCGTGGCTGCGGTAAACGGAAAAAACTACAAGGAGGCGGAGCTGACACGGGAAGTTACGGAAAAACTGGGGAGGATTTTGAGCCGATATGCAGAGGTTGCGGTATATCCTACTAGCCGAAATGCCTATACCGATTATCAAAACGGTGTCCTTGCGGCAAATGCAGGCTTTAAGAACTACGGCTATGTGTTGGAGATCCATTTCAACGCAGTCTCTGCCGACAGCGGTAACGGCAAGGTAAAGGGTGCTGAGGCCTATGTCACCACCTCGGAAAGCGGCGTCACAGTGGAAGAGACCGTCCTGAAGAAAATGGCCGCCCTTGGATATACGAACCGGGGAGTCAAGAAGAAAAACTGGTCTGTGATCTCGGCGGCAAAATCAGCGGGGGTTAGCTCCTGCCTGCTGGAGGTCTGCTTTGTTGATGACGCAGACGATATGGCTCTGTATGAAAAGACCAAGGTGAAGACTGCGGAGGCCATTGCGTTGGGGGTTGCGGAAGGTTTTGGGCTTATGAAGGAAGAAAAGGAGACCATGACTGTGGAAAAGGCCATTGAGAAGCTTGCGGCAGCAGGGATCATCAATACTCCGGCCTACTGGAAGATACATCATGGAGACATTGCGTATCTCGATGAGTTGCTCATTAAAATGGCGGAATATATTGGGTGAGCTGGGGCCGTCTCGAGAGGGACGGCCTTTTTGCATGTTTCCCCATCAATGGGACATACTGAAACAACCAATGAAAAAAAGGAAGAACGATATGAAAAAGAAGATCCTTGGTGTTTTGATGTTGGCGGTTGTTCTGTTGTTTGGTTTGCAGATATCCATGGAGCAATTGTTCGATGAACGGCTGGAATTGATGACCCAGACTATGGCGGAGTCGGAGAGCTTGGAAGTGAAAACGGAAACACCCCATGTTTTTGCTATATTTGGCATTGACCAAACGGAGGGCGACGCCGGACGATCTGACTGTATCCTGCTGGCTTCTCTGGGCGGGGACGGTACGCTGAAACTGTGTTCCATTGCCCGGGATACCCTTGTGACCATTCCGGGCACAGGGGAGGATACCAAGCTGGGCCATGCCTATGCTCTTGGTGGGCCTGAACTGGCATTGGAGACTTTGAATGATAACTTTGATCTTTCGCTAGAGGATTATGTATCCGTGAACTTTTCTCAGATGGAGGAACTGGTGGACCTGCTGGGAGGCGTGGAGGTGCAGCTCACTGAGGCGGAGTGGAAGTATCTTGATCTGCCGAAGCCTTATCTTGGTGTCCGGCGGCTCAATGGAGAGGAAGCTCTTCGCTACAGCCGTATTCGGGCCATTGACAGCGATGATGTACGGACAAGCCGACAAAGAAAGCTGGTGATGGCTATGCTGGAGGAAGTGAAATCGGTCCCCAGGGCAGATATGCCGGAGCTGGTGCTAGAGGGGCTGAAGCTGTGCAAAACCAATGTGGACATTCTGACCCTTATGAGCCTTGGAAAAGAGGTACTTTCCCTCCGGGGAGAGGTGGAGGCGGTCAGTATGGCACTGCCGGGAGATACGGTGACGGCCTGGGGTGGAACCAGAAAGGATGGAGTCTGGTATTACGTCTATGATCTTCATCGGGCGGCCCAGGAAATCGACGTTTTTTTCTACGGAACAGGGGATCAGACCATCTAAAATAAAGGAAAAATTTCTCGAAAAAATGCTTGCTTTTTTAACCTTCCTATGCTAGAATGAAAAGGCTGTGCTGACAAAGCCAGAAGAATTACGGGCGGTCCGCTGCCACGCCACATAGGGAACAATATGTATGGCATTTCTTTGTGGTATGAACGTCTTTGAATAAGAGGAGG
>CAZEPQ010000071.1:0-9797 GCA_964514175.1 uncultured Oscillospiraceae bacterium | reverse complement strand
TGCGGAAATTGCTTCCTCTGGGGCTCAGACGCCGGACGATCAAAGCAGAAGCCCAGACAGCATTGGACTCCTTATCATCGAGATTTATACCATAGTTGCCCACCAGGGGATAGGTCATGACCACGCCCTGGCCAACATAGGTCGGGTCGGTAAGGATCTCCTGATAGCCAACGCAGGAAGTATTGAACACCAGCTCGCAGATACGCTCTGCGGTGGCACCAATGCTCTGGCCACAGAAAACCGCTCCGTTTTCCAAGATCAAAGTTGCTTTCATTTGAACACGCTACCTTTCTCTTTAGTTCACTGCCGAGAGAGGAAATATCCTTTTTCTTCCAGACAATTTTCCCACCAAACAGTTTATTTTCTACCCGATATGATACTCGATTTTTAGGGAAAAGGCAAGATATAATTTGCACGAAATACAGCAAACTATACATCTATCTGTTGTATAGTTTCTTTTTGTCCAAATATATCACCGAAAACCCCGAATTTATCAATATTTTTGAAAAAATGATTGACAGTTCCCTTAGGGCACTTGTTACAATAGGCGCATGAGGTGATCGCACATGAAGCTACAGGAGATCTGCTCCGCCACAGGTCTTACCAAAAAGACCATTCGTTTTTATGAAGAGAAGGGTCTCATTGCCCCCTCCGTGGAACGTCGAAACGGCAGAAACTATCGTGAATATACCCAGGCGGATGTGGACGCTCTGTTGGAGATTGCCACCCTGCGAAAGGCCTGGTTCACCATTGACGAAATTCATCAAATGAAGCAGGACCCGGAGACCATCCGTGATATATTCCCCCAATATCGTCAATGGCTGCGGCAGCAGAAGGAGGAACTGGACATCCTTCTGGCGGTGGCTGAACAGGTGGATGCGACGGATATCGAATCTGTGGAAGAACTGACAAAAACCATGTCAGATGCAGCGGCGGCCCTTCCCCTTCCCCCGGTGGATGTTAGGCCCCGTTTTCGTTATCTGGACCAACTGGAGGAGCGACCCAAAGTCGTCACATATTCAAATCCCATTGACCGGATCATTCCTGGGAACAAGTTACAGCGACAGCTTGCATCCATGGGCTCCGGAAAGCATACAGATTCTGCCCTGCTCGCCGTTGACACCATGATAGAAACCTCTGATCTCCGAAAGCATCCGGAGTCCGGCCCGGTCTTGGCACCTCCCTCCAAGCCCGCTCCAAAACTCCGCACCTGGCAGCGAAGATTGCTGTTTCTATCCATAGCACTGATCCTGATCGCCGCATTCATGCCCCGAATTTATATTCTGAATGAGGAATATACCGCTCTGTGCTGCAGCAACGAGGCCTACGATACCCTGACCGAAGAATCCACCACTGTTACACTGCGGCTCAGAGGAATATATTTATCGCCGCCCTTTGGCAACGATCGCTATTATGGCACACTGCATATTCTTGATTATCCCAAAGAGGGAAAAACCTCCGGCGGAAAGTTTGAACCCCTGGAGTTGGGACGGCTATGGCGCAATGTCCACACGGGAGGCCTCTGGTACTATTCCGAGAAACGCAGCCTCTACGAAAGCCTGGGTTTGATCTTCTGGGACGTTTCCGCAGAACAGATCTTCATCCATACCGAAGATGACTATATCGTGTATCCCGCCCAGACTGTGGCAGACATGAATGCCCTTTGGGTAGAAATTACCGCACACTGAAATGAAACGCACCCCATTTTAGCTTTGTCACGCTAAAATGGGGTGAATCATTTATTTTGCGGATTTTTCGTCCACCTGACGGCGCAGGATCGCATATTCCGGAGCCTGGACCGGCAGCTTCATGCGAATTTCCATCTGGGGATGGGGGCAATACTCCACGATCTCCCCTTCTCCGTTTCTCATTTCGTCCACACGGACCTCTATGGGCTTCCGTCCGGGAATCAGCAGTTCCAGTGTATCTCCCTTCCAGATACGTCCACGCTGGGTGAGAATGGCGTTGCCCTCCTCATCACAGGACACCACATAGGCCACCACATCCCAGTCCCGGATGTACCGGGCGTCCTCGTAGAACTGGCCCTTTTCCGGCTGACCGTAGAAGAAGCCCTGATAATAGTGGCGGTGGGAGATCTTTTCCACCTCATCACGCCAGATGGGCTCCAAAGGCTCCCCTGCCAAAGCGGCGTCGATGCCGTGGCGGTAGGCATTGGTGACACAGGCGGCATAGTAGGAGGACTTGGCCCGTCCCTCAATCTTAAAGGAATCGATTCCCACCTCGATCAGCTCCGGGATGTGGTCGATCATACACAGATCCCGGGAATTCATAATGTAGGTGCCGCCGTCATCCTCTTCAATGTTGAAGTATTCGCCGGGGCGGCGTTCCTCCATAAGGGCGTACTTCCACCGACAGGGCTGGGCACAAGCACCGTGGTTGGCGTCACGGCCTGCCAGATAGTTGCTCAGCAGGCATCTGCCCGAAAAGCTGACGCACATGGCGCCGTGGATAAAGGCCTCCAACTCCAGTTCCTTGGGAATATTGTCCCGAATCTCCCGAATTTCCGGTAAGGAAAGCTCTCTGGCCAGCACCACTCGGGTGGCTCCCATGTCATACCAGGCTTTGGCGGTATCCGCAGAGACAATACCCATCTGGGTACTGATGTGACGCTCTACCTTCGGGGCGTATTTTTCTGCCGCCTTGAACACACCCAGATCTCCCAGGATAAAGGCATCCACCCCGGCGTCCTGGCAAAGCTGGAAGAATTCCGGCATCTGGCGAATCTCCGCCGTTCTTGCCAGCACATTGGCGGTCACATAGACCTTGGTTCCGTAGCTGTGGGCAAATTTCACCGCTTCCACCAGTTCTTCATTACTGAAATTACCGGCTTTGGCACGCATTCCGTAGTTTTTTCCAGCCAAATATACGGCATCCGCACCAAAGCGCACCGCCATTTGGAGTTTTTCCGGGTCTCCCGCAGGGGAAAGCAGTTCCGGTTTATTGAGCATTGATAACTTCCTCCGTCCCATCTTCATTTACGACGGTCTGCTGAGAATAGGGTTCCTCCCCATTCTCTGCCGCAGCAGTCTCGTCCTCCTGAGACTCCTCGGTTTCTTCCGCATTCTCCGTAACAACGCCATTGAGGAAATCCTGCTGCTCCATGTAGGTATAGAAGAAGTCATGGGTACCGCTGTCATTGAGGGCATAGAAGAAGTAGTCAGCGTCCTGGGGGTAGATGGCCGCCATAATGCTGGCGATACCGGGGTTGGCAATGGGTCCGGGGGTAAGGCCCTTGTTGCGATAAGTGTTGTAGGGGCTGTCCACGCCCAGATCATTGGCAGTAAGGGTGGTCTTATGCTCACCCAGGGCATATTCCACCGTGGCGTCGATCTGCAGCAGCTCGTGGACACGGGTGGTCAGTCGGTTGTAGATAACAGAAGAGATGAGGGTTCGCTCCGAATCCGCGCCGGCTTCTTTCTCAATCAGAGAGGCCACCGTGACGATCTTATAAACGTCCATCATGGCATCCTCAATCTCTTCCTCGGAGAAGCTGCCTTCCTCTTCCATACGGGCACGAATATCCGCATTCAGGTTGTCAATGGCAGCGAGCATTTCTTCGGTAAACTTGCTATCGAAGTTGTTGAGCAGCTTGTTGATCACACGGACAGGCTCGTCGTCCACATAGAACTCATAGGTATCCGGGAACAGATAACCCTCCAGCCGGTTGGCCTCGCCGTAGGGAAGCTCCTGTAGGTACTCCATCTCAAATTCATAGTTTGCTGCGACCTCTTCCAGTTCCTCCACGGTACAAACGCCGTTGTCCTCCATGAGCTGGAAGATCTGAGCGCAGGAATAGCCCTCCGGGAAGGTCACCGTCACGGTCTCCCGGGTTTCACTGGAATAAGCCATGCCGTTTACCAGCGCATGGTAGTCAAACATCTGGTTAAGTTCAAAGGTGCCTGTAGAAATCTTTTCCTCGGCGCTGCTGAACCTGCCATAGAGGACGAAGAGGGACTTGTAATTCACAAGGCCGTGATCCGCAAGGTTCTGGGCCACATCCTCCAGAGTGTCCCCTTCCTTGATGGTGATGGTAATGCTGTTGTCAGGCTTGGTCAGGGCCAGCACATCGTCCGCCGCAAACCACAGCACCACAGCCAGAACAAGAGACAGCACCATGACCACCAGCATGTACACAACGGTACGGCCCAGACTTTTGGGTCTTTCCTCGTAGTCGTCGTAGTACTCGTCGTCATATTCCTCGTCGTACTCGCCGTCTTCATCGTAGTATTCGTCTTCGTATTCGTCAGCGTCGTAGTCGTACTCGCTGTCGTACTCGTCGTCAAGACCTTCGCCGTCATAGGACAACTGAACTTCATACTCTTCGTCGCTCAGCTTTTTCTTCCTTCCAAACATGCGCTGTCCTCCATTTCGCAAAGAATGATTTTATCCTCGGTAATAACCGCATCCATAATGATATCGTGGTCCTCCACGGGAACCTCCGGCACCAGACACCGGCAAATCCCCATGGTCTTTCCCCTTTTGCCCCTAAGGAACCGATCATAATAGCCCTTTCCTCTGCCCAGCCGATGGCCTCTACCGTCAAAAGCCAGTCCCGGCACAAGGATCAGGTCAATTTCTCCCTGCGGGAACACTTCCGTTTCAGACTTCGGCTCCGGAATGCCATAGGCTCCGGGAATAAGCTGAGACAGATCGGTGATTTTTCTCGCCGTCATGACCCCTTCTGCCTCACAGCGGGGCAGAAGCAGCGTTTTTCCACGGGAAAGCACCGCCTCTAAAATTGGGGCAATATTGATCTCCGGCGGAATCGCACTGTAAGCCATAACCGAATCGGCCTCCTGAAACCAGGGGTGGGCCATAATGGCTTCTGTCACGGCTTCTTCATCGACCTGGGGCAGAGATTGCCGAATGCTTCGGCGAAATTCCGCCTTACTTTCGGTCATACACCATATATCCGGCAATTTCGTCGGGGGTATAGGCTCCGGGCAGCATACCGGCCAGGGTCAGGCCAAATTCAATGGCAGCACCGGGAGCACGTCCGGTGATGATCTTTCCATCCACCACCGCTTCCTTTTCCCCGTGGACAAGCGCCTGCCCCATGCCGCCTTCACAGCCGGGATAGCAGGTGGCATTTTTGCCGTCCAGCCAGCCCCGCTTGCCCAAAATCATGGGCGCTGCACATATGGCTGCCACATATTTGTCATGGTCCAGGGCGTACTTTACTGCCGCCATGGCCCCTTCGCTGGCCTCAATGGACTCCACGCCACCCATTCCGCCAGGCAGAACAATCATGTCCATGTTTTCAAGGTCCATCTCCTCCAGGTTAATATCCGCCTGAATAGAAATGCCATGGGCACCCTCAACGATTTTATCGCCGATGCCCACATACTGCATGGGAATCTGTGCCCGCCGCAGCACATCGCCGGGGGCAATGGCCTCTGTCTCTTCGAAGCCCCGTCCTAACATAATATATACCATTTATAGTATCTCCTTTACTGCCTTAAGAACTTCTTCATGAATGTCCTCAATGGCACGCATTTTTCCGTTTTCCGTACAGGCAATCCTTTTCCAGCCGAACAGGTCCGCAGCCTCCCCTGCCGCGACGCGACACTGGTTCAGATAGTCCTTGTCCTTCTCGTGGATATCGGCGGTGGTGTTGGTCTCCGCCTCACGACTACGCATGTTTTTGGAGGTCTGGTCCACCGGCACATCCAGATAGATCACCAAATCCGGCTCAGGCAGTCCCATGAGCCGATATTCAAAGTCAAAGAGCCACCGGAAATATTCCTTCCGTTCGCCTCCGTCCATCTTACTGCCCTGATGGACAGCGTTGGAGGTGGTGTAGCGGTCCGCCAAAATCAGGCCACCGTCTTCATAAAACTTTCCCCAGTCCTTTTTATAGGAGGCGTAACGGTCCACCGCATAAAAGGTGGAGGCCGCAAAGGCATTTACATCCGAGGGCTTGTCTCCAAACTGCCCGCCCAGGTACATGCGGATCAGGGCCGAGGATTCCTCACTGTATTGAGGAAATTCCACCTTGCGATAGACATAGCCTTCCTTTCCCAATGCCTCTGCCAGAGCGGCGCACTGGGTCGCCTTACCGGAACCGTCAGTTCCCTCCAACACAATCAGTTTTCCCATGGTATCATCCTTTCATCCGCCGCAGCACCACACGCCACAGGAACTTGGGCAGCCGCATCATACGACCAAGACGCCTAGGTTCCTTTATGAGCCGATACAGCCATTCCAGATTCAGACGGATCATCCATTTGGGCGCCCGCTTCGTATTTCCGGCAAACCCATCCAGGCTGCCGCCCAGACCCATCATCAGGCCCACCTGCAATTCGTCCTTATGCTTTGCCATAAAGATTTCCTGCTTTGGGAAGCCAAGGCAGACAAACAGCACATCGGGCTTTTTCTCATTGATAGCCTGGATCACAGGGCCTTCATCCCGAAAATAACCGTCGGCAGTGCCGCAGATCTTGAGGCCGGGATATTTCTCCTGCATCTTTTTTGCGGCATTCTCCGCCACACCGGGCTTGCTGCCCAGGAAGTAGAAGGTTTTCTCCGTATCCTTATAGCGATTCATCAAGCCGTGGGCAAAATCTATGCCCGCCACCTTTTCCTTCAGAGGCGTTCCCAGGATCTTCGCGCCCAATATGACCCCCGCGCCGTCCGGCAGTACCAAATCCGCCTGACATACGATCTGCCGCAGGGTCTCATCCGACAAGGTCTCGTAAACAATCTCCGCATTGGGCGTCACACCATAGGCCGCGCCCTTCCGGGCCAGCAGCCGGTCTGCTGCTTCCAGTGCCTCCGCCATGGTAACATTATCAAAAGGGATGTCCATGACTTCAATTCGCATATCCATCCTGCTCCTTCTAAAAATTACATAGTTCAAATTATTTTAGCATATTTTCACTGGGATGTCTATGTAATTTTCCATTGTCCCTGCAAAGAAAAAGCTTGTAGGGGCCGATGTGGGCATCGGCCCCTACGAAATGTTGCCCCCTTTAACGGTTTCTTCCGCCGTTTCTCAGGTTGGTTGTGGTAAAGCCGTTTTCATGGCAGCCGCAATCCTCTTTTTCTTCCTGGCACACCTCCTGGAGGGCTGCCTGGGCACCTGCCAGGGCAGTCTGCGCCGTCTGGCATGCGGTACACTCCCGCTCCCGCTGGCGGTTTCTCCGGCAGCATCCACAGCCATTTCTTCCGGAGTTCTGACCTGTTTCCTCAGAGGCTCTTCCCTGAGGGAAGAAGGCATCCACAGGGAACTCGGTGCTGCAAAAGGCCTCGCAGGGATTCTCCTGGCAGTCGCAGTCCCCATCACAGCAGACCTTCTCCGGCACACAGTAGTCATAGCTGGGGATCAGAAGCTGAGTCTGACGTTCCAGCCGCACCAGAGAGAACTGTCCCAATGTCACCACTAACTGACGGCTCATGCCGCCCATGACCAGTTCGTCGTCAAAGGCCTCCGCCACAGCCTCCGGCAGCCCCTCACCCAGGGCGCAGCGCCGCAGCTCATCCTTCCGGCAGTGGCAATGGTCCACGATTCGGGCAGCGAGCACACTGGGATCCAAGGCCTCCACCACTGCCACAGGGTTTTCACCACATGTACTGTTTCCATCACTGGAAAACCGTTTTACCCCTTCCTCTCCGCCAAACAGAGTCACCCGCTTGGTGAAGGTAGCAAGGCCATAGATCGCCGCCGGCCGGACGGCACAGAGTACCGCATCCGCAATGACCCGGTAGTAATACTGGATATTGACGCAGTAATAGCCCTCCCTGTAGCCCACCTGCTCCACGGACACATCGGTATATAGCAGTTCCGCACACCTGGCCTTCACCGTAGTGGCATTTTCCAGTGTCTCCTGACTGGCAGTGGTGAGATATACGGGAACATCCTCCATGCAGTCCTGATCCCGGCAGGCATCCATGATCTTCCGGGTGCTAATACACACAGCCTCCCGCACATTTCCAAAATCAGAGACTGTGTTTACACAATCTTGCATTCTCGTTCCTCCTAACATAAAAAATGAGGTGGATCACATCCACCTCAGTCTATGTCCCGGAGCGTATTTGGTTCCGATTTCGTCAGAAATTTCTTTGGTTTATCACATACTCTGCTTCGTCCAGGTCCTTATCCAGCACATAGATATAGTATTGGGTGCTGCGGCTCAGGTCCTCTCCAAAGGAGCCCATGCGCCCCCGCATTCTGCCGCCGGAGGCATACATATTGTGAGAATCGTTCTTAAAGGGGATCTTGGCATCAGACAACTTCCGCATTGCGTCGTAGTAAGCATTCTGGTCAAAGGTGGTCAGCAATTCTTTTTTGTGGAATAGCCATTTGAGCATAGTAGTCCCTCCTTTCCACTCTTTGCGTAAATAATTTTTACTTAATTATAGTACAATCCCACCTGTTTGTCAATATATGCAAAAGAAAACGCAGGACAACCTCTTGTCATCCTGCGCTATATCACAATATTGTCATCTGCTGGTCACCCAGGCAGTCAAGGCTACAAAGTTCCTCCGTCAAAACCGGCGTTCCACCTCGTTCGATAAGTCCCCTTGTCCCCGGATCCTCCGGCTCTTCACTGCATACCAGCACCGGGCTCCAGCCATGCTTGAGATTCTCCAACGTACCGTTCCAAGTGCCGCCCACACCATAATCCGACTGGGCCACCAGCGTTTTTTCTCCCATGGCATGAATCAGCCGATTCCGTGAAAGGGCCCGTTGGGGACTGAATGCCTGGTCAAAGCCATACTCCGACACCAACAGCAGACGCCCCTCGTCCAGTGTCCCTTGATACATTCTGCGGTGCATACAGTCCTCCAGACTGTCCGCCACGAAAACAAGGGCGTTTCCCCCCGCATTTGTCGCCGCCCGATAGCCCAAGGTATCAGCGCCAGCGGCACCGCCGGAGCAGTAGGTATAGCCCAGGGCGGCAATGCGGTCACCTGCGGTGGACGCAAAGGCCTTCCCCTTCTCCCGAAGCTGTCGGGAGCCCACCAGAGATATGCATTCTGTGGAAAACAAATTCGTATTTCCGCCGCAGTACAGCACCAGTGGCGCACGGTCTCCCAGGGTCATGCGGAGTTTGTGGGGATAATCCGTGCTGATCCGTGTAACGATTTCAATTCCCTTGGCCCAGAGATTTCTGAGATAGGCATCCAGCAAATCCCGCTGATCCAGCCGATACAAGATCTCTTCAGCCTCCCAGTCTGAGCAGCCCAGACGGCAGAGCGCATCCCGGTCCACCTGCGCCTCAGGCGACCTATTTCCATCCCCCAGAGCCGCAAAGGCCCGAAACAGCTTTCGGTAAAGGCTCTCCCGCAGATTCTGTCCCGGCAGCGCATAGAGCAGCAGCAGGCAGATTTCTGCCTCTGTGTAGCTTCTCATACCCGATACTTGGACTTGATCTGAGGCTTTTTGACCTCCATCTCCACCAGCTTTCCGTCATCAGAGAGCTTCATGGGCTTCACTTCAAAGTGGCTGTATTTGGCGATCTCGTCCAGCTTGGCCTTCTCCAGCAGGGAGCCAACCAGCGTGTAGGCCTGTCCCTTTCTTCTGGCACGGCCTGTACGGCCAATGCGGTGGATATAGTATTCATTTTCCTCGGGAATGTCGTAGTTCAGGACGCAGTCCACATCATCCACGTCAATGCCCCGGGATGCAACATCGGTGGCCACCAGCACATTCAGCTTTCCGTCACGGAACCGCTGCATGACCTTTTCACGCTGGCTCTGGCGAATGTCACCATGGAGGCATGCCACGGAGTAGGGCTTGTTCTGAAGATCGTCATTGAGCCGCTGGCACATAT
>CAZEPQ010000070.1:0-9808 GCA_964514175.1 uncultured Oscillospiraceae bacterium | reverse complement strand
GCAGTGCCCTTGCCGATGATGATATCAATGGCATAGTCCTCCATGGCCGGATACAGCAGTTCTTCCACCACACGGTTCAGGCGATGGATCTCGTCAATAAACAGGATGTCTCCCTCAGAGAGATTGGTGAGCAGAGCCGCCAGATCGCCGGTCTTTTCAATGGCAGGACCGGAGGTGACCCGGAGGTTTACCCCCATCTCATTGGCAATGACACCTGCCAGGGTGGTCTTACCCAGTCCAGGAGGTCCATACAGCAGCACATGATCCAGGGATTCTCCCCGACGCTGGGCCGCCTCAATATAGACCTTCAGATTGTTCTTGGCCTTTTCCTGTCCGGTATAATCCCGCAGAGTTTGGGGCCGAAGATTTCCCTCGCCGGAATCCATGGACGTGCGGCTGGGTGTTGTAATGGGAGTCTCCATTTCGGAGGAAAAATCAATACTCATGCACGCACCTCCTTATTGCTTCATCATGGCCTTTAGCGCAGCCTTGATGATATCCTGGGTTTCCATATGCTCCGCATCAATGCCCTTCATGGCCGCATTGATGGAGTTCTGATCGTAGCCCAACACCTGTAGGGCTTGTACCGCCTCGGTGGCCTTGCTGCCGGGGCCCATGGGCGTAACCGTAACGCTGGTATCCCCGGACAGATCCAGCTCAGTCACGGCACCCATCTTATCCTTCAATTCCAGCAGAATGCGTTGGGCGATCTTCTTGCCCACACCGGGGGAAGCCGTCAGCATTTTCTCATTCTGGGTGACCACCGCCATCTGAAGGCCATCCGGGGTCACGGAGGACAGGATCGCCAAGGCTGCCTTGGGGCCAACACCGGTGACGGAGATCAGCAACTTATAGGCCTCCAGCTCCTGCTTTGTGGCAAAACCGTAGATGTCAAAGGCATCCTCCCGGATGGAGCAGTAGGTAAAGAGCCTGATCTGCTCTCCCACTTTCAGCCGGGAGATTGTATTGGTGGTAGTATTTACGGAAAAGCCCACGCCTCCGCAGTCCAGCACCACCAGATTCAGTTCTATCAGGGCAATCTCACCCCGAAGATAGTAAAACACCGGGAATTCCTCCTTTGTGTTTATGTATTGTTCATAAGCGTCGAAAGCAGAGATGTGCTGCTTCTGGCATGGCACAGCGCCAGAGCCAGGCCGTCCGCCGCATCGTCGGGTTTTGGTGTCTTATCCAGATGCAGAAGCCGCTTGGTCATATCCATGACCTGACGCTTTTCCGCCCGACCATAGCCTGCCACCGCCTGCTTTACCTGTAGGGGCGTATATTCAAAGATGGGCACACCGTAGTTTGTGCAGGCCAAAAGGATGACTCCCCTGCCATGGGCCACCTGAATGCCCGTTGTAATATTCGTGTTGAAAAACAGTTCCTCAATGGATACCGCGTCGGGCTTTGTGATCTCCAGCAGCTCCAGCATATCGTCATAGATCTGTTTTAGCCGCAAATTGAAATTCATGCCTGCCGGGGTGGTGATGGCGCCGTAGCGCAGCATCTGTACGTTCATTCGGTCCGCCGCAATGAGGCCAAAGCCAATGGTGGCAAAACCGGGGTCGATTCCAAGGATTCGTTTCATAGTCCCAGCACCACTCCCGCCACGGCACCCAGGCCAATAAACACAATGGGATGCCATTTTTTCTTAAAGTGGTACAGCACCGCAAGAACCGCCATCAGCACAAGGCTCTTCCAGTCCATCCAGGCGGTGATCTCCGCCGTAAGATTCAGGGACAGGGCAATTTCCAGAATGCCAAAGCCTGCCGCAGCCACCAGCCCCACAGACGCAGGCCGGAGACCGCCCAAACCACGCTGCACCGCACGGCTGCTCTGAAACTTATCCAAGAATTTTGCCACCAGCAAAACCACAATAATGCTGGGCAGAACCAGAGAGAAGGTAGCTAAAATAGCACCGGGCACACCAGCCACCATATATCCCGCATAGGTGGACATATTGACACCAATGGGTCCCGGCGTGGACTCAGAAACAGCAATCATATCCGAAAGCTGTGCCCGTGTAAACCAGGGGTATTTATCCGCCAGGTCATAGAGGAAGGGCAGTGTGGCAAGGCCGCCGCCGATGCTGAGAAGTCCCGTTTTAAAAAACTCCAGGCACATTATCAGGAGGTCCATCAGCGATCCCCTCCTTTGCTGCTGCGAAGCCTTCCGGCAATCAGTCCTGCCGCTGCCGCCACAACGACCACCAGCACGGGACTAACCCCAAAGAAGGCAGAGCCTAGGAAGGTCAGCACAAAAATGCACCAGCCGAAGGCATCCTTCACGCCGGACTTCATCAGTTTTTTCACAGAATAGCCCACCAGTACCACTACCGCCACACGGATGCCGGCCAGTGCATGCTGCACCACGGGGTAATTCGCAAAGCCCGTCAGAAGGGCCGCAATGATGGTTATGATGATCAGGCTGGGCATCACGATGCCAAAGGTGGCAATAAAACCACCCAGCACACCCTTTCGCTTGTTCCCCAAAAAGGTGGCGGTATTTACAGCGATAACGCCGGGGGTACACTGCCCCAGGGCATAGTAATTGAGCAGCTCTTCCTCACTGCACCAGCCCTTTTTCTCCACCAGTTCCCGCTGGATAATGGGGAGCATGGCATAGCCGCCGCCAAAGGTCATAATACCGATCTTAAAAAATACAACGATCAACTCAAGATATTCTTTCAAAGAAATACCCTCTCAAATCTTATTTTGCGCTCCAGCCCTGACTTAAAAGCTGCTTCTGCACCGATAGCAGCACCTTTTTCTGCTGCTCATAGTCGGGCATATACTTTGCCACAATGGCCCAGAAGGCTTTGCTGTGGTTAAACTCCACCCGATGGGCCAGCTCATGCACCAGAACATAGTCAATGGCTCTGGGAGGTGCAAAGAGCAGATACCAGGTGATATTGATATTTCCCTCCGCCGAGCAGCTTCCCCACCGCCGAAGCGCAGAGGAAAACTTCAGTTGCCGATAGGAAATACCCATCACACCGGACCAGTAATCCAGCCGCTGTTTCAGATAGGGCATCCCGGCCTTGCGATAGATCCTGGCAATGGCGGGTTTCAGCTCGTCCACGGGAACATCGGGAAAGGATATCTCACCGTGATCCAAGTCCAGCCGAACGGCGTTTCCCTGTCCGGGCACCACCTTTAATTCTATGCCGCAGAAGGCCATGGTGTCCATCTCCACAGGCCGAAACTGCGCTTGCTGCTGTTTTACATCCAGAACCTTGGCCCGATTTTGGATGATCCAGTCCTCCTTGGAAGCCACGAAATCATCAATGTATTGTTTACCGCACCGCTGAGGCGCCCGCACCAGTACCTCCCCCTCCGGGGTGATCTGAAGGTACAGGGTCTTTCGCTTGGAGCGGATCAGTCTATAGGGGATCACAGGATCACCTTGCCCCACAGTGCATAAATGCCGGTGGCCAGAACGATCATCACAATGAGGATCCAAGCCATGATCCGCTGCCACATGGGGCGGGGATGAAATTCCTCGCTGGGGTTAATTTCGAGGACAGGAAGGTCTTTTTCCTTGTCCGTGGTATTCTTTTTCTGCTCAGACACGACAAATCGCTCCTGTCTTACAATTATTCAGCGTATAGTATACCATGATTCGGTGTTTTTCTCAAGTGTTATTGGTTCTGTGCAATACAAATTTGAAACAGTTCCTTTCCCCTCCCTTGAAAAGCACTGATTCAGTATGGAAACTGTTTGCAATTTGAAACATTATCCTGCGGGCCGATGTGGGCATCGGCCCCTACGCAAAATCGGCACAATTTATCCAACTCTTAACAAGTCCTAGTCAAGGGCGCTCCCGCGCAGACACAAAGAGAGCGCCGCGGACGCAGCGCCCTCAAGCTTATTTCAAAACCTCTTTATACAGTCTCAGCACGTTTCCATGGAATACAGCTTCAACTTCCTTAGCGGTAAAGCCCTGCTTCTCCATCTCCTCCGCAAGGAGCTGCATAGTGGAGCAGTTATAAAGCTCCAAATCACCGTCAATGCCGTCATAGTCAGTGCCAAGGCCCAGAACACCGATGCCGCCCACATTTTTAATGTGTTTCATGTGACGCACCATATCATCCACACGGCTCTTGCCACCGGACTTATTCGGATCTCCCGGGGTCAGAAAGTCACCGCAGAAGTTAATGCCGGTGATGCCACCCTTGTCCGCTAAGGCCCGAATCATATCATCCGTCAGGTTTCGGGTGTGATCGCACATACTTCTGGAGTTGGAATGGGAGGCCACAAAGGGTTTATTGGAATACTTCACCACATCCCAGAAACCGTCATCGCCCAGATGACTCACATCCACGATCATGCCCAGGCGATTCATCTCTCTTACGATCTCGATGCCCGCATCCTTGAGGCCATACTTCTTAGAGGGATCATAATCCTCCGCCTTCACAATGGTGTTGGGATAGCCGATCTCGTTTTCAAAGTTCCATGTCAGGGTCAGCATTCTGACACCCAACTCATAGAGATTTCTCAAAACATAGGGGCTCCCCTTCAATACGGCTCCCTCTTCGATGGTCAGCATGCCGGACATTTTGCCTGCAGCGGCATTCTTTTCAATGTCGGCGTAGCTATATACAGGGGCGATAATATCCGCATTTTCCGCCATATGACGGCGATAAATGTCGATCATCTCAAGCACATTCACCAGAGGATCCGGTTCCCGGCCCAGGAATACGAACATGGCAAAGTTCTGAAGGAGGTAATCTCCCTTCTGCATCTTCATAAGATCAATATGGAGGCCGTTTTCCCGGAGGCTCATAGGCTTTCCGGCCTTTTCCGCCTTCCACAGTTCACCGATGGTATCGCAGTGCATATCCACAACTTTCATAAAGTGTCACTCTTTTCTGATTTAAAGTCACATACAGTATACGAAAGAACGGCAGAAAAATCAAGGGCTTGTATCTTAGGAAAAAGGAGCTATAATAATCTAAAACAGACCCTAATAGGCAGGGGCGCTCAGTGAGTGCCACTACTTCAAGCAAATTGAAAGAAGGTCATACTATGCTTCATATTGCCATTGCCGGAACAGCAGAAGGCGCAAAAAACTTCATCGACGCTTTGCATGCTTTGGGCGCAGAAGGCAGCGCCGTTTTGGAGGAAACAGATTTTTCAAAATATGACGGTCTTATACTCCCCGGCGGCGCCGACATTGATCCGGAGCTTTTTGGAGAAGAAAACTGGGGCTGCCGAAAGATCCAGCGGGATCGGGATATCCGTCAATTGGAGATCACAAAGTATTTCGACCAGCATGATCTGCCCATCCTGGGTGTCTGTAAGGGTCACCAGCTTCTCAATATCTATTTCGGTGCAAAGATGTGCCAGCACATTCCGGAATTTGAGGCGCATCAGTGGATCGAAGCCGATCAGGCCCACCCCAGCCATTGCACCCCCGGCTGTTTTCTTCATCACCTTTATGGCTCCACGGAATTTCCCATCAACAGTGCCCACCATCAGGCCGTCATAGAACCAGCCCAGGAATTTACCGCCATCCAGTGGGCCCACGACGGCGTACTGGAAGCCATGGTTCACGATTCCCGTCCCATTATCGGCCTCCAGTGGCACCCGGAGCGAATGTGCTGCCAGCACCGCCGGGAGGACACGGTGGACGGACTGCCTATTTTCGAGTATTTCCTTAAACTTTGTCAGGAAGTGAAACAGTAATGCAAATTCGTGATTATGGTTATACCATTGGTGACATGCCCACCGGCCCCCGTAACGCCATCACCGATGTTCTTGGCGTCACCGTGGGCCACGCTACCATAAACGATGCAGACTGTCACACCGGCGTGACGGTAATTTTGCCTCCCCGGGACAACCTTTTTACAAACAAGCTCACCGCCGCCTGCTATGTCCATAACGGCTTCGGAAAGACCTGTGGCCTGATGCAGATCGACGAGCTGGGCAGCATTGAGACCCCCATTGCCCTGACCAACACTTTAAATGTGGGACTGGTTCACGATGCGTTGGTAGAATATACCCTGAATCGCTGCAACGCCGATGGGATTTCCCTGCGCTCCGTGAATCCCATTGTGGGAGAATGCAACGACGGAAAACTCAGCAACATTGCCCTTCGCCCGGTAAACAAGATCCATGTTTTCGAGGCCATCGAATCGGCATCCTCCGATTTCTCTCAGGGCAATGTGGGAGCCGGAACCGGAACCATCTGCTATGGTCTCAAGGGCGGCATCGGCTCTGCCTCCAGAATTATGGAGATCGGCGGAACAACCTACACCCTGGGCATACTGGTCCAGTCCAACTTTGGCTCCACAGAAGATCTGATGATCTCAGGCCGTTCCTTCGGCAAAGAACTTCTGCCTCACCTGGAAAGCAAAAAAATCGCACCCACCAAGGTGGATGCGGGCAGCATTATGATGATTGTTGCAACGGACCTTCCCGTCTCTTCCCGGCAGCTAGGGCGTATCATCCGCCGCTGTGGGGTGGGGCTGGCCCGGACAGGCTCCTATCTGGGCCACGGCAGCGGCGAGGTGATGATCGGTTTCACCACCGCAAACCGCATTCCCCACGAGGGCGCAGAACTGCTGTCCCAGACCATTCTCCGGGAGGACCTTTTGGACATCCCCTTCCGGGCCGTAGCGGAGGCAACGGAAGAGGCCGTGCTGAACTCCATGACCGCCGCAGAAACCACCGTGGGCTATCAGGGCAACATCATCTATTCCATCAAAGAGTTTCTTTGATCCGTCCCATCAGGAGCCGCAAGGAACCGGAGGGTTTTACAATGGTTTTCAGGGGCGTAAAGCCGTTTTTCTCAAAATTTCTGCGGGACGGGGTATTATCAGGATGCACTGTCCCAAGAAGATAGGGCCACTGCCCTTCTGCCTTTGCCACCGCCTGAGAGAACATCTTCCCCATAAGTCCCATGCCCTGATAATTCGGCAACACCGCCACCGTATCCATCAGGGCGGTCTGCATAAGCTGCTGCTCCGTAAAGTCTAAAAGATACCCCAGATTGTCCTCTGTCATTCCGGGAATGCTGACTACAAAGAAGCCCGCAGGAATACCGTCCACCTCCGCTATCAAACCGAAGCCCTCTTCCACCAGATGTCTTTTAATGTATGGCAGGTTATCGGTGATATAGGCAGCCGGATCTGCCATGGCCTCATGGGCAATGGTCATAATTTCTATGATGGTCTCCGCATCCTCCGGCACAGCCGGACGTATTTTGATCTCTTTCATAAATATCACCTTTGCGTAGGGGCCGATGCCCACATCGGCCCCTTGGAAAGCACCAAATATTCAGAAAACAGGGTAATTTCGCAACACAAGTTTTGCGAGATTTGCCCTGTTTTTTCATACACAGGGGCCGATGTGGGCATCGGCCCCTACCCTATAATTTTACTACTTATTCTACGTTCAGGGGATAATGGCAGGCAACCTTTCTGCCGTCAAAGTCCTTCAATTCCGGAACCTCCTGGGCGCACTTCTCAGTGGCATATGGACACCGAGTACGGAACCGGCAGCCGGAGGGCGGATTTACAGGGGAAGGAATTTCGCCGGTCAGCAGTTCCTTATCATCGTCCCGCAGAGTGGGATCCGGCTGAGGCACAGAGTCCAGCAGGAACTTAGTGTAGGGATGCATGGGCTTTTCATAAATCTCGTCGGTATTGCCGATCTCGCACATGCAGCCCAGGAACATAACGCAGACACGGTCAGAAATATGCCGTACCACGGAAAGATCGTGGGAAATGAACAGATAGGTCAACTTATACTGATCCTGGAGATCCGCCAGCAGGTTCAGCACCTGAGACTGAATGGAAACGTCCAGGGCGGAAACAGGCTCGTCACAGACAATGAGCTTGGGCTGGAGGGCCAGGGCACGGGCAATGCCAATACGCTGCCGCTGACCGCCGGAGAACTGATGGGGATACCGATGGATAAACTCCACAGGGATGCCAACCTCCTGCATCAGCTCCACAACACGGGCACGAGTGGCCTCCTTGGTGGGGTAGACCTTATGGGTAATGAGCGGCTCCGAGATGATCTTCTCCACGTTCATTCTGGGGTTCAGAGAAGCATAGGGATCCTGGAAAATGATCTGCATCTGCTTGCGGAACTCCCGCAGCTCTTTGCCCTTCAGCGTGCCGATATCGGTGCCGTCAAAGATAACCTGGCCGGAGGTAAGGTCGATGAGCCGCAGCAGCAGCCGACCCAGGGTACTCTTACCACAGCCGGACTCGCCAACCAGAGCCAGAGTTTCACCCTCATAAATCTCCAGAGAAACGTCGGAGACAGCATGGACCACGCCTTTTTTGGAGCTTCCGGTGACAGGGAATTCCTTCACCAGATTTTTGGCCTCTAAAAGCACTTTATTCTGCGCCATTTGCGTCTCCTCCCTTCTCTGCCCGGAAGCAGCGAACCTTGTGGGGCTCCTTATCCGGCATATCGTAAATGTCCAATCCCTCTACATCGAACAGTTCCGGGCGAACTTCACGACAATGCTCATCGGCATACTTACAGCGGGTGCAGAAGCTGCAGCCCTTGGGCAGGTGTAGCAGATTGGGCACCACGCCGGGAATGCTGTAAAGCCGATCCACCTGCTTGTCCATCTTGGGAATGGAGCTGAGAAGCCCCTCGGTATAGGGGTGGCAGGTATTTCGGAACAGTTCAAAGGTCTCCGCCTGCTCCATAACCTTACCGGCATACATAACGTAAACATAGTCGCACATCTGGGCCACAACGCCCATGTTGTGGGTAATCAGCAGAATGGAAGTACCATGCTCGTCCCGAAGCTGCTTCATCAATTTCAGGATCTGGGCCTCAATGGTAACGTCAAGGGCGGTGGTAGGCTCGTCCGCAATCAGCAGTTCCGGCTCACATACCATTGCCATGGCAATCATTACACGTTGACGAAGGCCGCCGGAGAGCTGATGGGGATAGGAATTATATCGCTTTTCCGGTTCGGGAATGCCGCACTTGCCGAAAATCTCAATGGTTTTCGCCTTTGCTTCCTCTTTGGAAAGGTCCTGGTGCAGCAGAATGGCCTCCCGCACCTGCTTGCCTACTGTGACCACCGGGTTCAAAGAGGTCATGGGCTCCTGAAAAATCATAGCGATATCGTTGCCGCGAACGCTCTGCATTTCCTTCTTGGACATATCCAAAAGGTTCTTGCCCATAAGCATGATCTTGCCGTCTACCACCTTGCCCGGCTTTTTCACAAGCTGCATCACGCTCATGGCGGTCATACTCTTGCCGCAGCCGGATTCTCCCACCAGGCCAACGATTTTGCCCTTGGGTATATCAATGGAGACATCGTCCACCACAGGGGAAATACCCTTCTGTGTGTGGAACTGGGTCTTTAAGTTTTGAATCTGAAGTGTATATTCCATTATTCTTCCTCCCTTACTGCTGCTTGGAGTAGGGGTCCATCACATCACGAACGCCGTCGCCCAGGAAGTTAAAGGCCAGGGCCAGAATCAAAATGGCAACGCCGGGGGCGATGGCCATGACAGGGTTGGTGAAGAGATAGTCCTTACCCTCGGAGACCATCAGGCCCCAGCTTGTGGAGGGGGACTGAGCGCCGATGCCCAAAAAGCTCAGGCTGGACTCGGAGAGGATGGAACCGGGAATATTCAGGGTAAACAGCACGATCAGGTTGGGCAGGCAGTTGGGCAGAATGTGCCGGAACATGATCTTAAACTTGCTCACACCCATACTGGTAGCGGCCTGAACATACTCCATTTCACGAAGGGAAAGGGTCTGAGATCGAACCACACGGGCAGTACCGGCCCAGGATACAATGGTCAGAGCCAGGAAAATATTGATGA
>CAZEPQ010000069.1:0-9961 GCA_964514175.1 uncultured Oscillospiraceae bacterium | reverse complement strand
TCAGGTTCTAGTGTGCATTACGCACGTGCGGGTTCAAGTCCCGCCTCGCGCACCAAAAGCATTGAAGCAGAAGGTTTTTCCTTCTGCTTCTTTCTTTTTTACGCATAGATTTTTCGGGGTGTTTTGACGCTAGATTATTTTCCTAGAAAACAGGGGGTAAAATCTATGCGCAGAACTACAATCATCAATCCAACTTCCCTATGGACTCCATCTCTGTAAAACAGACTGCTTCCGTTCTTTTTCCGCAGTATCTCCGATTATTTCCGCAGCTTCTGACAATATTGCGTACACAGCTTATCGGTACATTCAGAACATCTCAGGGCTGTGTTGGTCATCTCCCAGAACCGTTCCGGGTAGACCAGCACGCAAAGCTCCCAAACCAGGAAAACCAGGAGGGACATGAAAAACAGACTGAGGCAAAAGAAGCCGCCGGTGAAGATCAGGTGGGAGAACATCATTAGATGATCCCAATTGAAAATGCGGCAGGTGGTGCAGCAGCGATTTTTCATGATCAGCCGGAAAGGACACCAGATCAGCACACAAATCAGATCACAGACGAAGAAGAAAATGGAAATCAGAACC
The DNA here is from genome assembly GCA_964514175.1 of uncultured Oscillospiraceae bacterium. Lineage (GTDB taxonomy): Bacteria > Bacillota > Clostridia > Oscillospirales > Oscillospiraceae > HGM13006. The sequence goes on along the minus strand of CAZEPQ010000069.1, from coordinate 9,379 downwards.
ATGATCTCACGGCTGAGATATCCGCTTCGGTGCAGCAGGCCCAGAACCAAGGTTAGGACGACCCAGATTATAAATACCTTATAGGCGCTCTTCGTGGTGGAAATGATATATTTCTTGAGGGCCTCTTTATTGATCTTCTCCTTGATGGGCTTAAAGCGGAACCGGAAATGCTTTTGTGAACCAAGGGAAATGTGGGCCTTAACGGGCAGCACCTGATACAGCATATCCAAAATCCAAATCAGCCACAGCAGATGCAGCACGGAAAATTTGCGAAAGAAATTCATGCCATACAGCACATCAAACTGCTCTGGAGCCTTCAGAAAACACAAAACACCAAGAACGAAGACGATACAGCGGCAGACAAGCTTGAAAATATAAAGTGATCTGATTTTTGACGGTTTCTTAATCTGTTTTTCCATATATACGGGGGACTCCTTCAGACGAACTTACCTTAGATTATGACATAAATTTTCTTTGTTTTCAATATTTTTCTTGTTCCGGGGATATAAAAGCTCCGCCGCAGGTTTTGCGGCGGAGCTTTTGTAAGAAAGATTAAGTGGAAACCACGATGGCGCCGGTGTAGACCTTGCCGGCCTCCACAGAGACAGCCGCGCCGTCCACAGTAACGGTGCCGTTGATCTTGGAATCAGCGGTAACCTCAAGACGAGTCAGATAGCTGGTGCCAACAGGAGTCCAGGTGGAGCCGTTTGCCAGCTTGACCCAAACGCCGTTGTTAACGGTGGGAGCCGCGGTGTTGGTCAGGCCGCCCAGCATGGTTGCGTCAACAGAATAGATGTAGCCTTCCTTGGGGGTGAGCTTTTCCTTGCCGATGACCACCAGGTTGCCCTCTGCGTCCTTCTCAGGAGTAAAGTAGAACTTGGGAGCAGCCATCTTGGGCATTTCCATGGGAGGCATGTCGCCCATACCAGGCATACCGCCGGGGCCTCCAGGACCGCCAGGGCCACCGGGCATCTCTTCACCGGGGGCAGGCATAGGAGGCATGTTGTTCTTGGGCATTTCCCACTTGCCGGCTACTTCGTAGCCGTCCTTGTTGACAGCGATGCCGCCGAACTCGTTGGCAGCGGGAGCAACATAGTAGGAATATGCGTCATGGAGTGCCAGAGAAGAGGAGCAAGCGCCCTTGACATCGCAGTTGTCAAAGCTGAGAATCAGGTTCTGGCCCCACCAGACCATGCCCTCACCGTTGGTGGCAACGGAGATGGAGTTGTAAAAATCACCCTCCAGAGCGGTGCCGTTGGCGGCGTTGCAGTCCTTGAAGGAGACCTGAGGATCATTGATCATGTTCTTCACGTCGAACTTGCGGAACAGCTTCTGATTCTTCACATTGAGGTTGTAGGGATCGTAGCCGGGATCCTTCTCAGCAGGTGCGGAGGTGTCCAGAATTTCGGAGAATGCAGGGGTGCCCATGCCGGGATCGTCGCAGGTCATAAGCTGAACGATAACGCCCTTGTCGGAGTTGAACTTGGAGTTCTCAACCTCGATGACAGGGGTGCAGGCTTTGATCAGGAAGGCAGCGCCCTGGGTGTTGAAGGTGGAGTCCTTCACCTCGGTGATGCCGCACTCGGGCAGGGTAGCGGCAGTGTTGTCCTCTGCACCGGGAACATATCGGACGTTGTTGGTCTTGTGGTACATGACGCCGTACTTGGTGGTGACGTCACAGCCGTCATACCAGCCTGCGGAGGCGTGCTCGTTGGCCACGACAGCGGCATAGGTCATGCCGTACTTCTTGGTCTCGTAATCATAGGAAACGCCGGTGTCCTTGAGGCCAGCCTTCAGAGCCTTGTAAGCCTCGGAGTCAGCGGCATCACCGATGGTGGAGCCGTAGAACTTGTTGAAGCAGCCGCCGATGGAGTAGGTGGCGTAGCAAGAGGGATCCTTGGTGCCTTCGGTGGTAACGTCGACCACAGAGTTCTTCACCTTCAGGTCAATGGAATACTTGCCAAATTCCTTGGTGTTGCCGGTGTCGTCGATGGACAGAACGCCCCAGCCGTCAGACAGCAGGATGTCCTTGTCATAGGTCACATCTGCATAGCCGTCGATCATGGTTGCACGAGCGTGGCCGTCGGGGGAGATGCCCAGCATCCAGGGGCAGGAGGACATGCCCTCGGCCTTGGACTCGTACTTGGAGCCGTTGGCCTTAATGAAGGAATTCTCAACCTTCACCTTCAGGCCGGGGTTGGTGCCGCCTGCAAATACGCCGTGACGAACCTGTCCGGCTGCGTCATAAACGAGACCGTCCACAGTCACATCGGATGCGCCGTAGCATGCAACGCCTGCGCCGTAGCCCTTGAAGTCGTTGCCGCCGGAGCCGTCAGCGGTCATGGTGAGATCCTTGACGGTGTAAGTGGAGTCGTTGATCATAACGCCGTTGAACAGAGCGTTATCAGAGTCGATCTTGCCGCCCTCCAGCTTTGCGTCGTCCCATGCGCCGCCGTTGATGGCTGCGGTGACGCTCTGACCCTCAGAGATCTTGCCGCCGTCCACAAACAGTGCGGTACGATAGTTGGCGCTGCCCTTGGTCATGCTGCCGGCATAGAGTCCGGTTTCGGGAGCAATGGGGGCGGTTTCATACGCCACCGCACCGGGAGTACCGGCAGGGACCTCCACCCCATCAAGGATGTATGTAATCAATTTTTCCATGGTATAAAACTCCTTTCAGTTTCATTTCCAGAATGTATCTATTATACAATTAAGTGTGCGTTCTCGTCAATCTTTTAGAACACAAAGCAAAAATAAAACGATGGGGGAACAATTGGAACAGTTTATACCACAAGATGCTTGACCTTAAAAAGGTCTGTGATATAATATTCTGGCTGAAAACAAATGATTTTGAACATATATAGGAGTTTAGCCATGAAAAGCCTTATCGGAGATAAAGCGTTTTACAGACGTGTTCTGGCGGTGATGCTGCCCATCGTGATCCAGCAGGGCATCACCAACTTTGTGGGTATGCTGGATAACATCATGGTCGGCCAGGTAGGTACGGAACAAATGTCCGGTGTCGCCATTGCCAACCAGCTTCAATTTATCTTTCAGCTCTGTATTTTCGGCAGTCTGTCCGGAGCCGGTATTTTTATTGCCCAATACTTCGGAAAAGGGGACCAGGAAAAGATTCAGAGTGTATTCCGTTATAAGCTTCTGAGCACCGCGCTGATTACGGCTCTGACGCTGGCCATCTTCTGGTTCTTCCAGGATCCTCTGATTCGTCTGTTTTTGACGGACAACGGCACAGGGGATGTGGAGGCCACCCTGCGCTACGGAAAGGAATATTTAAGAATCATGCTGGTCAGTATGATACCCTTTGCGGCGGTGCAGCTTTATTCCTCCACCATGCGCGAAACAGGGGAGACCAAGATCCCTATGTATGCGAGTATTTTGGCAGTATTTGTAAACCTGATCCTGAATTATGTGCTGATTTTCGGCAAATTCGGCGCGCCGGAGATGGGTGTTGTGGGTGCTGCGGTGGCTACCATGATCTCCCGCTTTGCGGAGCTGGGCCTGATTTTGGTTTACGAAAGGGCTCGCCGGGATAAATTCCCCTATTTCACCGGCATCTATCGCACCATGAAGGTGCCGATGGCTTTGGCCGGGGAGATCACCAAGAAGGGAATGCCCCTGCTGTTTAATGAGCTTATGTGGTCCCTGGGCACCACCATGGTTGTCCAATGCTATTCAACCAGAGGCCTTGACGCTGTGGCGGCCTATAATATTTCCTCCACGGTCAGTCAGTTTTTCTCCATGGCGGTGTTTGCCATGGGTTCTGCCATCTCCATTCTGGTGGGACAGGAGCTGGGTGCTGGTGAATTTGAGCGGGCTAAGGATACCAACCGGAAGATGATCGCCTTTGGCGTGATTCTCTGTATCGGTGCGGCGGCGCTGCTGGCCATTGCGGCCCCCTATTTCCCGAAAATCTATAATACTTCCGACGGAATTCGTGACCTTGCCATGAAGCTGCTGTGGATCGATGCCATTTTCCTGACGGCGCGAGGCATTTATAATAACTGTTATTTTACCCTCCGGTCCGGCGGCAAGGCCCTTTTGACCTTCCTGTTCGACAGCGTATCCATGTGGGTGGTTAATATCCCTGTTGCCTTCATTCTGGCCCACTTTACGGGTCTGCCCCTTCTCAGTATGTACCTGATCGTGCAGATTTTTGACGCTCTGAAAGCAATTTTGGGACTATATCTGGTGCATAAGGGAATTTGGATCAATAATTTAACTTAATTTTGCGTCGGGACACGGCGTGCCGTGTCCGGCAGTTTAAATGTGAGGAAAGATTGTAGCCCGGCGAATACATAATTTTCTGTTTTTAGGAGGTTCGAGCTTATGGAAGACGCGAGAAAGGTATTCGATACCATCCCGGAGCAATTTGACAAGTGGAGACCGTGTTATAGTCAGGAATTATTTGATTTTATCATCGAAAAATGTGGTCTGAATAAGGATAAAAAGTGTCTTGAGATTGGACCGGGGACCGGACAGGCGACAGATTTTGCGTTAAAAACAGGATGTGATTATCTTGCAATCGAGTTGGGTGAACATTTGAGCGAATTCATGAAAGAAAAGTATAAAGGATATGACAACTTTCGCATCATAAATGCGGACTTTGAGACATATCCCTTTGTTAACGAAAATTTTGACCTGGTGTATTCTGCTGCGACAATTCAGTGGATTCCAGAAGGAATTGCATTTCCAAAGTGCTATGAGTTGCTCAAAGAGAATGGCTACTTGGCAATGTTTATGACAAAAGAGAATTACAGAACAAACAATCCTGTTTTGTATGATGATATATGCAAGGTGTATGACCAGTATTTTGAATCTGAAACGCCATATACGCAAAGATTCAGATATGAAAACGCCACAAAATATAGATTTCGCAGTATAGAAAAATTTGAGTTTTGTGGTGAACGCGAACTTTCGGCAGAAGAGCATATCGCGTATATCGGTACCCATGCCGATCATATTACACTCAAACCTGAATGCAGGGAACAGTTCATTAGTGGAATTCGGAATGCCATAAACAAACATGGTGGAAAGATTCAATTTATAGATACATACGTTTTGTACTTGTGTAAAAAGTAGCGAAATGCAAGCGTAGAGAATTCCCTTGTGTGGCATGTCTGGCATTTAGTAACGAAGTAAAGAAAATATATCCGGCGAATGCGCAGAAATCTCAATCTGCGCATTCGCCGGAATATTTTTATTTAATACGAGTTGTGGGGATGTTCGTAGGGACACGACGCGCCGTGTCCCTACAAGTTGTATATTATGTTAAATTGCGCCTAAAAATGCTGCTACGACCTCAGGCTTTGTAGCCCAGGAGCAAACCAGCCGGATGATGGTATGGTCATCATCGAACTTACCCCAAGTTTCAAAGGCGAAGTCTTTGCTCAGTTTCGCTGCATCTTCGTTTGAAAAAATGGGGAAAATCTGATTGGTGGGGGAGTGGACCAACATTTTCACACCTTTATGTTCAAGTCCTGCCTGTAGTTCTGCGGCAAGGGTATTTGCGTGGGTTGCAAGGTCGAACCAAAGGTTATCCCGGAACAGTTCTAGGAACTGAATGCCCAGCAGCCGCCCCTTTGCCAGCATTGCGCCACGCTGCTTCATGGAGGTGCGGAACTGCTTTTTGAGGCTACTGTTTACAATTACCATAGCCTCTCCAAACAGTGCCCCGTTTTTTGTGCCGCCAATATAAAAAGCATCGCAGTATTTAGCCAAATCTTCGGGATGCAGGTCATTATCTGGGCTGGTCAATGCAGCGCCAAGTCTTGCGCCGTCAAGATACAGATACAGGCCCTGGTCTTTGCAGCATTGATGCAGGGCAGAAAGTTCAGCCTTGGTGTAAATGGTGCCGATCTCCGTGGCGTTGGAGATGTAGACAGCTCCGGGGGTTACGGTATGCTCATCGGGATTGTCCGAAAGGGCCTGTTCCACCATTTCAGGAGTTACCTTACCGGTGGGATTGGGATAGGTCACGACTTTGTGGCCTGTAGCTTCCACTGCGCCGGACTCGTGAACATTGATATGCCCGGTGGATACTGTAACGGCAGCTTCGTAGGGCCGCAGAATATGGCCCAGCATGGTGGCGTTGGCCTGGGTGCCGCCCACCAGAAAGTGAACATCAGCCTCAGGGCAGGAAAAAACTTCTTTGATTAGCTCCTGAGCAGCAATACAGTATTCGTCCAGCCCGTAGCCGGTGGTAGGTTCCAAATTAGTCTTTGTCAGAGCCTCCAGAATTCGGGGATGACAGCCCTCAGAGTAGTCATTTTTCAGGTAGTACATGATGCATCGCTCTTTTCATTGGTATCATACTAAAGTATACCCTGCTTATTCGGAAAGGTCAAGTACAGAAAACTTGACTTCCCGGTGGTTCGTGTTACAATATTAAAATAGGAGGTGCAAATATTATGACTGCAACCAAGCGTTTTTTAGAGTATATTAAAGTAGAGACCACATCCAGTGAGGAAACCACCTGTCGTCCCTCTACTCCATGCCAGCTTGATTTGGCAAAGATTTTGGAGAAGGAAATGAAGGAATTGGGCCTTCAGGATGTGTATATTGAAGAGGCAGACGGTGCTGTATTCGGCACAATTCCTGCCAATACCACCAAAAAAATGCCCACATTGGGCTTCCTGGCCCATATGGATACATCCTGTGCCGCTTCCGGCAAGAATGTAAAGGCAAGAATTATCGAGAATTATGACGGCGGAGTGATTCATCTCAGCGATACTGTTTTCATGGAGCCGGGCAAGGGCTTTGAATGCCTGAATGAGGTAGTAGGGGAGGACCTGATCGTCACCGATGGTTCCACTCTGCTGGGTGCCGATGATAAGGCCGGCATTGCGGAGATTATGACCATGGCAGAAATGCTACTGAAATCTGACAAGCCCCACGGCACGGTAAAGGTTGCCTTTACCACCGATGAAGAAATCGGTCAGGGACCGGAGCTTTTTGACGTTGAGAAATTCGGTTGTGACTATGCCTATACTGTGGACGGTGGTCCTCTGGGAGAGTTGGAATATGAGAACTTCAACGCCGCTTCTGCCGACATTATATTCCGTGGCAAGGGCGTGCATCCCGGCGGGGCAAAAAATCTGATGGTCAATGCCGCTTCCATTGCCTGTGAATATCAGACAATGATGCCCCAGGAGCAGGTGCCGGAACACACGGAGGGGTATGAGGGCTTCATTCATCTGATGGGCATGTCCGGCGATGTGACCGGTGCCAAACTCAGCTATATCCTTCGGGACCATGACCTGGTGAAACTGGAAGAAAAGAAAAATATGATGCTTTGGGCCGCTGAGTTCCTGAACCATAAATACGGAGAGGGAACAGTTGAGGCCCAGGTGAAGGACAACTACCGCAATATGCGGGAGAAGATCGAGCCTCACATGCACCTGATCGACACTGCTGCCAAGGCCTTCGAGGCTGTGGGCGTTACCCCCAAGACGGTGGCCATTCGGGGCGGCACAGACGGCGCGGCTCTGAGCTTTAAGGGGCTGCCCTGTCCCAATCTCTCCACCGGCGGCTATCAGTTCCACGGTATTTACGAGTTTATTCCCCTTCGGGCACTGGAAACCATGCCTAAGGTGCTGCTGGAGATCGTTTACGCATACGGAAAGAGAGGAAATTGAGCATGTATAAGGAACAGATTTCTCAGTGGGTGGAGGCCCACAGAGAGGAAATGATCGAAGACATTAAAAAGCTGGTTCGCATTCAGTCCGATAAGGGCGAGGCCAAGCCCGGAATGCCCTTTGGCGAAGGCCCCAACAACGCCCTGACAACGGCCCTTGATATGGCTGCCGGATATGGTTTTATGACCACTAATTACGATGGCTATGTGGGCACTGTGGACTTTATGGACGAAAACGATCACACCCTGGATGTACTGAGTCATATGGACTGCGTTCCCGTGGCGGATGGCTGGACGGTCTGCCAGCCCTTTGATCCCGTGGTGGTGGATGGCAAGCTCTATGGCCGTGGTGCTGCGGATGACAAGGGCCCCGGTGTGGCTGCCCTCTATGCGGTTCGCTGCATTAAGGAGCTGGGCATTCCTCTTAAGCACAATGTGCGCCTGATCTGGGGTACCGACGAGGAGTGCGGCAGCGAAGATATTGCCTACTACTATGCCAAGGAGCCTGAGGCAAAATATACCTTCTCTCCCGATGCGGATTACCCCGTAATCAACATCGAAAAGGGCATGTTCCGTGGTCATATCACCGCTGAATTTGAGGAAAGCACAGCCCTTCCCAGAGTGAAGCTGATGGAAGCCGGACTGAAGATCAACGTGGTGCCCGATAAGTGCCACATGGAGATCGAGGGCATGCGGAAGACAGTGGCGGAAATCTACTGTGCCGCCGCCTATGACAAAACCGGCGTGAAGTTTACTGTCACGGAAATCGACAAGAATACCATTGCTATTGACGCTCTGGGGGCAGGCGCTCATGCGGCTCATCCTCAGGACGGCAACAATGCCATTACCGCTGCCCTGTATCTCATTTCCACCATGCATCTGATGCCCTCTCAGCAGTTTAAGGCCCTCTGCGGCCTTGCGGAGCTGGCTTCCCATGGAGATTACTTCGGCAAGGGCTTCGGCGTTGACCTGTGGGACGATATTTCCGGCGAACTGACTTTGAGCCTGGATATCATTCGTGTGACTCCCACCAGCCTGACCGCTGATTTTGACTCCCGCTGCCCCGTCTGTGCCAATGACGACAATATGAAACATGTTGCCATGAAGAACTGTGCCGAAAAGGGCCTTGTTCTGGCAGACGAGCCCATGCGGGCGCCCCATCATGTGCCCGGCGATAGCGATTTCATCAAGACCCTGATTGGTGCCTATGAGAAGTACACCGGTGCTACCGATTCCAAGCCCATCGCCATCGGCGGCGGCACCTACTGCCATGACCTAAAAAACGGCGTAGCCTTTGGCTGTACCATGCCTGGTACGGACAACCATATGCACGGCAATGACGAGTATGCCGTGGTGGAGGAATTGGTGGTTTCCGCCAAGATTTTTGCGGATGCGATCATCAGTCTTTGTGAAGTAAAATAATATTTTGGACCTGACGAAAATCGTCAGGTCCTTTTACGAAAAAACTCCGGCAGAACCGAGATTCTGCCGGAGTAAATATTATCGAAACATTACTGGTTCTTAGCCATTTCCTTCAGAGCATCCTTACGGGACAGGTTCACACGACCCTTTTCGTCGATGTCGGTGACCTTGACCCAGGTCATATCGCCCACATTGAGAACGTCCTCAACCTTCTCAACACGGCGGTTCTCCAGCTTGGAGATGTGGATCATGCCGTCCTTGCCGGGAACCAGCTCGACGAATGCGCCGATGGGGATGATGCGC
>CAZEPQ010000068.1:0-9976 GCA_964514175.1 uncultured Oscillospiraceae bacterium | reverse complement strand
CCGTCTCTCTTTCGACGGCAGGGGGATTCATTAGCTTAACTTAGTGACATTGGCACGGCGGTGCGTCTCTTTTTCGTAAAGGGTTCTTAACTTAATGCAAGGATGGTGTGGTAATAGTCCCACAAAAAATCCTTCCACTGGGTTCTGTCCTCCTGCTGGAGACAGCTTATCAATTCCGCAATGGTACCCAGGCGGATGTCGTTGCGGTATGTTTCCGGGGACAAATTTGTGCAGCCGCTGGCGATCAGAGTGTCATAGTATCGGGCAAACGCGGCGGCTCTGACTTCTTCCGGGAAGCTGCTGCCGATTTCACCGGCTTCGTGTACCAGCAGACGGCATATGTCCATAAAATAGGGGTAAATTCCGCAGTATTGCCAGTCCATAAAGCGGACACCGTGTTCTGTAAGCTGCACATTGATGGGCAGCAGATCGTCGTGGATCAATGTACGGGGACAGATATTCATGCGGGCTATCAGGGTCTCCAAGGCGTTCTGCAATGCGGGAGCCTCCAGGAAACGAGGGATAAACCTGCGGTAATAGCCGCTGTAGCGATCCTCCTGCTGGGGCGTGGGTTGCTCAATCCAAAAACGACTGTGCAGTTTTGCCAGGGCCTCAACGGATTCCAGCACCCTGTCACAATCTGCGCCCCGTAGGTCGGAGCCGGGAAGGTATTCCATCAGAAACCAGGTGTGTTCATCCCTTGAAACCGTTTTTGGCCAGATTTGTGGCACCGGGAAATCACCGGATGAAAAATACCGGCGATATTGATTCAGCTCTTTTTCGCCGGACTTCATCACAAACTTTTCCGTCTGAGTGTCCACAAGATAGACATCATAGGATTTTTCCATGGCAGTGTCATAGAATTGAGTCAGGGAAATCCTGTGATAGGGAATTTTGTTTGCAGCTAACAGCTTTAAAGCCAATGTTTTCATTTCTGATACCTCATATAAAGAAAAGCCCGCCGCAGAGTCGCGGCGGTCAATATTATTCTGCTTCTGCCAAGGCCTTTGCACGCTGATACTTGCTGCGCTTTTCTTCCTGAAGGCCGTAGTCTCCAAGAAGCTGCCAGCACAGGGGCGGTAGGGAACCTGCGTCGCCGTAAAGAAGCTCCAGCTCCAGCTCGCAGATGGGTTCTTTTTTATCGCCGCCGAAGAGGTAGCCCAGGTCACCGGCCATCTCGATACGGACACCGTCGTCCATAAAGAGGTATGCGGCCTTGCGGTCAAACTCCGCACCGCAGATGGCAACCAGGGGATTGCCCTTCAGAAGGGATTTCAGTTCCCGGGGAGCGCCCTGATCAATGAGCATGGGAATGGCATCTTCGATGTTGTCCACGCTGCACTGCCACTCGTTTCTTGTAAAGAAGCCTGCATCGTCGCTCATATTCGCGGTTTTGAAGGCTGCCACCATATGACCGCCCTCGTCCCGGAGACGAAGGGTCCACTTCCGCTGACTCAGGACACCGTCGGTGGTGTCGTAGTAGGTGGAACGCATGTGCCGGGTCACATAATCATCTTTCATATATTGAGTCAGCTCCGGGTCGTTGAGAACCTTGTTCAAGGTCGCTTCGTCAGGGACGCTGAGCTTCATTTCAATTTCAGTTGCCAAAACAATCGCCTGCCTTTCATGCCCATTGTACCCTTTTTTGTAGTGATTGGCAACCCTTTTCTTTCAGTGTATTTCCCCGGTGATTTTCCGACAAAAATGTATTGTGAGAAACTTGTATAATGTGGGCAAACACAGGAGGAGACGGTGTCCAATGAAAGAAAAGCTGAAAAAAACACCTGTTTTTGAAAGATGGTTTTATACGCAATCCCCTCTGGTCATTACCAGACCTGCCCTGCGGGAGACAGGGGTGTGCCTTGTGCATTTGATCTGCGGTTTTTTGCTGTCCTGCGGGCAGCTCAGTGGCCAGCCAGTGCCCTTTGCCCTGGGGCTGCTTACCTCGGCAGGGGGCGGATTAAGAGGCCTTTGCACCTTGCTGGGGGCGGTGGGGGGCTATCTTACCATGCAGCCCTTTACGCAGGGACTGGAGATGACCAGCGCCGGGATTCTCACCTTCGTTACCATGTACATATTCGGCTCGCTGTGGGTCACGAAGCAGACCTGGTTCCGCTGCATGGTGCCGGGAATGATGGTTGCCGCCGTGGGGGCAATTTTTCTATTCAGCAGGGATATGTCCTTGAGTTTGCTGCTGGGCTACGTTCAGAATATCCTTCTGGCTGCGCTTTCACCCATGGCCTTTGACGGCCTGTTGAGGGGGACTCGCCGCAGTGTGGGAAGTCTGCTATCTATGTGCTTCCTTGTCATTGGCGGAGCGGCCATTCCGCTGCCCTTTGGCTTGCGGGTGGGATCCGTGGCGGCGGTGGCTCTGGCATCTGCAGGCGCAAGGCGGGCGGATTTCGGAACAGCCTCTGCCTTTGGCGCGGCTGTGGGGGCTGGGCTGGATGCGGCCCTTCAGGGAGATGGGATCTGGACCATGTGTTTGGCGGTATCGGCGCTGGCAGGCAGCAGCGTATCCCGTCGGCATCCGGTGATCCGTCTTTTTGTATTTGGTGTCACATTTTTGTCGGTGGGACTGTATACTGCCACCATCAGCCTACAGCCATTTCTCACATTGGTTCTTGGGATGGCGGTATCTCTGATTTTGCCCCCAGAGCTAATTGTGGGCAGGGAGGAAAGCGCCATTGCACAGTCTGCTGCACTGGTGGAGGAGCGTCTTTCCAGCGGACACCGTGCATTGAAAGCCCTCTATGATGCCATCGGCATCGACCCGGAGGACAGAATGGAGCAGGAACGGCAGCATATTTTCGACAAGGCAGCAGCCAAGGTGTGCCGTCGCTGCACCCGCTATAGTCAATGCTGGGAGCGGAACAGCCAGGAGACCTATTACCAGCTTCGGAGTGCCATAGGGGCCATTTTGGATCGGGGAGAAGCCCTGCGGGAGGACTTCCCGGAGGAATTTTCGGAGGAATGCCGTCATATGGACGGACTGCTGGTGGCACTAAATCAGGAGCTGGACAGCATCGCCTATCGGAGCCAGTGTAGATCAAGAACGGAGGAAAACCGCCTGATCGTCAGCAGAAGTCTCTTACATGTCTCACGAATCCTGGAGGAAAATGCACGGCAGCTTCGGGTAAGCCAGCGGATGCCGGATGAGGCCTACACCGTCCGGGTGGGGGTCAGCGCCAAGGGAAGAAAAGGTGTCCGGGTCAGCGGAGATCGTGGCATATGCTTCCACACAGAGGATGGGCGGATTTTTGCCATTCTCTGCGACGGGGCCGGAACGGGAGAGGATGCCGCCAGGGAAAGTCTGCTGGCAGTGGATGCCTTGACGGATCTGCTGCAGTCCGGCATGAGCCCGGACAGTGCCATGGAGTTTTTAAACGGCATGTATATTCTGCGGGACAGCGGTGGGTTTTCCACCATGGATGTGCTGGAACTGAGCCTGATCACCGGCCAGGGCACGCTGTATAAATGGGGTGCGGCGCCCAGCTATGTAAAATCCGGAAATCTTGTAAAAAAAGTTGGGACAGCCGCACCGCCTCCGGGCCTGGGGGTGGGGAGCACCTGTGGCGCGGAGGTCATTCGACTGTCCCTTTGGGGAGGAGATATGCTGGTACTGGTCAGTGACGGGGTGGTGGGAGATGCCACAGAGGAATTGATTCGCACCTATGAGGGGGAGAATGTCAAGGAGCTTTCCAGTCTTCTGATTTCCGGGGCGGAGGCCATGGGTGGGGAGGATGATATGACCGCCGCCGTACTTCGGATCGAAGAGATCCATCCCGGCTAGTTGTATTCCAGCAAATTTCATGGTTATTGTATCGCAAAGAAGACGAAAAGACCGTCGAACGTTGTTGGGAAATCAAAAGAAATATCTGTTTGTGGGCAAAATTCACCAATGTGCAACAGGAGTGCGAGAAATCACACCACCATATTGAAAAATGATATTTGCCATTCTGACTCTTTTGCATTAAAATAGTTCCGTGCGAAACTATTTCGAAATCTGAAAGGAGTTTTTAAATTGGCATATGTAATTGATCGGGAACATTGTTCCTGTTGCCACCGCTGCCGTGTGGAATGTCCCGTGGGAGCCATTCGTTTTAAGGGTAGCAAGTATTGGATCGATCCTGAGAAGTGCGTGGACTGCGGTCACTGTGCCACCGTATGTCACAACGATGTGATCTCCAATCCTGACATTCCCGCCCCCGTGGTGGAGAAGCACGAGAAGATCTGCAAGGAATGTGACGTTCTGGTCATCGGCGGCGGCGCTGCCGGTACTGCCGCAGCAGCCAAGGCTGCCTGCGAGGGCAAGAAGGTCATCCTGCTGGAGAAGAACAAGGAAGTGGGCGGCAGCGCATGGTATGCCCATATGTTCCGCAGCCAGTGGTCCAAGTGGCATGAGGCTGCCGGGATTCCCGATCCCAGAGAAAAGATCGTCCGTCAGTACATGAAGAAGCTCAATGGTCATAAGTTGGACGAGCAGCTTCTGAGAAACATGCTGGATGCCAATGTGGACTTTGTTAACTGGCTCATCGACGACCACGATCTGCAGAAGGACTATGATTTCGGCCCCTTCGGTCCCTTCGGCATGGGCCTTTGCTGCAAGTATGAGGAGCCATACAACTATAAGCGTATCGACACCACCATTGGACCCGGCGGCAACGGCTGGTTCCTGTGCCTGAAGCTGCTGGGAATCATGGAAGCCAACGGCGGCGAAGTGTACTATAAGACCCCTGCGAAGAAGCTCTTGACCGACGAGACCGGCAAGGTTATCGGTGCTGTGGCTGAGGATGCAGGCGGCGAGATCGAGATCAAGGCTGGTGCTGTCATTGTTACCGCCGGTGCCTTTACTCACAACAAGGAACTGATGAACAAGTTCCAGCCCCTCTTCTACCGTGACGACGCGTCCGAGCCTGTACATGTCTTTACCTGCGCCACCTGCACCGGCGATGGTATTACCATGTGTGAAGAGATCGGCGCTGATATCGATTATGAAAACCGCCGTGTCAACCTGTTCGGACCTGCCCGCCATCCCTTCGGCACCTGCGGTCTGTCCGCTTCCCGTGGCATGAGCAATATGAACATCAACCCCGACGGCTCCCTGAATAACTTCCCCATGGCCATGGGCGAGGTAAGCCCCCTAGCACATACCGAGAAGCGCTATCTCTGGTCCGTGCTGGATCAGGTGGCTCTGGAGAACGCCATGGAAAGATCCAAGGGTCAGAAGCCCGACGCTGTTGGCGTCAACATGGATCGCCTGTATAACAACTTCCAGGCCGAGATCGACCAGGAAGTGGAGTGGGGCTCCATCAAGAAGGCCGAAACCCTGGAAGGTTTGGCTGCTGAGTTGGGCGTGGATCCCGCAGTGCTGATCGCTGCTGTGGAAGAGCACAACGCCCACATCAACGATCCTATGCCCTTCATGGGCAGCCCCTTCGGCGATATGGATGACGAGGACGAAGGCCCCGGCGGTCCTCCTCCCAAGCCCGAGGGCGGCGAAGAGGGCGGCCCCGGTGGTATGCCCGGCGGCATGCAGATGCCCAAGGCTACCCCCATTGCACAGGGTCCCTTCTATGCCATTATGATCAAACTGTTCCACGAGAACGCTGTCGGCGGCATGTCCACCGATGCTGATCTCCGTGTCCTGAAGCAGGGCGAGCCCATCCCTGGCCTGTACGCCGGCGGTGACAATATCCGCGGCATTATGGTACCCGGCGACCTGGGTGTCACCTATGTGGAAAATGTTCTGTCCGCTCTGACCGTTGGTTTCTCCAGCGGCTATCTGGCAGCGGAAAAGGCCATTGATTACTTGAAGTAATATAACGCTTGAGCGCCCGCTGCATTTCCGCAGCGGGCGCTTTGTTAATATATTCCCTTGTACTTTCTTCTGGTGGCCATGCCGCCCCGAAGATGCCGTTCGGCCTTGTTCTGATCCAATAGCGCCCGAACCTGCTGATACAGCAGGGGATTCTGTTGATTCAGCCGTGTGGTAAGGTCCTTATGTACCGTAGACTTGGATATACCGAATTTTTGAGCCGCAGCCCGCACGGTAGCCCTGTTCTCGATCATGTACACAGCAAGCTGACAAGCCCGCTGCTCCATGTCCCTCTGCAAGAAGGCACCTCCCCAAAATGGTCTGATAGAGCATATGTTGGGGAGGTGCCGGTTATTCAGTTAAAGGGAAATTTTAGGGACGCAGACCCATGCCACCTTCCAGGGTGACGGTTTCGCCGCTCATGTATTTGAGGTCGGGGGAAGTAAGGGCGACGCAGGCACGGCCAATTTCAGTCTCCACATTGCCGTAGTGGCCCATGGGAGGCATCTCCACATTGGCCTTGAAGGCTTCGGGGTAAGCGTTGGCCCAGTTTTCAAGCTGTGCGGTCCAGGCCAAGGGGCAGACAATGTTTACATTGATGCCATCCTTGCCCCACTCGTTGGCGGCAACACGGCTCAGACCGCGAATGCCTTCCTTGGCGGCAGCGTAGGCGCACTGACCAAAGTTGCCGAAGAGACCGGCACCGGAGGCAAAGTTAATGACACTGCCCTGGGTTTTCTTCAGATAGGGGTAGCAGGCCTTCATGTAGTAGAAGGTTGCATACAGGCCGGAGTAGATCGCCAGGTCAAACTGGGCGGTGGTGTGATCCTCCAGGGTGACACCGGAGGCGGAGGCCTGAGCGCAGTTAATGAGCACATGAATATCGCCAAAGGTTTCGATGGCCTTGTTTACCACTTCGCTTGCCACGACTTCGTTGTCCTGACCCACGGAAATATCTGCCTGCACAGCAAGCACTTTCACATTGTACAGCCGCTCCAGTTCTTCCTTGGCGTCCAGGAGCTTCTGCATGTTGCGTCCGGTAATTACCAGGTTAGCGCCCTCCTTGGCAAAGGCAGTGGCGATGCCGTAACCGATGGAGCCACAGCTTCCATCCTTCAGGGTTGCACGACCGCCGCCGGTAAGAATGACCGTTTTTCCGAATAAATGACCCATGAAAAAACCTTCTTTCATTTAATGCGTTAAACTGTTATCTATACTATACCATGGAATGAAGTACAAGGCAAGTGTGTTTTGCACAAGTTGAAGATGCTGTCTTGTGCATTTTACTCACTATATGGAAAATTGTGCAAAAAAGCTCCCATTCGTGGGAACGAACGGGAGCTAAACTGTTATGTACCAAAATAGCTAAAGTGCATGTAGTCAACAGCGCTGTTCCAGATGCCCTGACGGAAGCCGTATTTGGCAAAGGCTTGAGCCACATCGCCATCCAGGGGGATGGAATAGGGATCTTCATAGGGTTTCCAGTAGGAACCGACCTGTGCGCCGGTGCGGTAATGATAGTAATAATTTTCGTTGGGATTGATATCAATGGCTACGCCAATGGCATGCTCTGTATCTAGGCCCCAACGATAGCCACCAATGCTGTGAATGGGGAACTGTTCATCTCCGTTGTAGATATCTTCAAAGATGGCAGCCACAGTGTCGGCAATGTTTTCATGCACATAAAGGGTGTACTGCTTGGTGATCTTGGATGTACGGGTGCTGTCAGCAAAGTCCCAGGCTTGGATGACCACAGGGACCATGTGAGAATAGGCTTCCGCTGCGCTGGTGTAGTAATTTCGGTAGGAATAACCGGAGTAGCTGACCACTTCACCGAAAATACGCATGCATTTATCCTCGTAGCTCTCGTCAGCATAGGACAGGGAGGGAGGCTTTGCACAGGTAACAGTGCAGAATGCGGACAAGCCATTCCATGTATAGGCATAGATCTCAGCAGTACCTACGTTCTTGGCAGTTACCTTGCCATCGGCGCTTACCGTGGCAACATTCGGGTCAGAGGATACCCAGGTAATGGTCTGGTTTGTTGCGTCTTGGGAGATGGAGTACACCAGAGAGGTGGTCTCATTGGGTACCAGAGTAACTGCTTCTGGGGCAACTGTGACTTCAGTGGGGGATATGAGAATTCTGTCGGTATCGGGCTGAATCGAAGAAGCCAGCCGATAGAATACGGTGGCAGCCTCGGCACGGGTAGCATTGGCAACAGGATCAAAATAATATGTACCGTCCTCATTCATGCGTCCTGTGATCAGACCAGTAACGCGCATGGAATCTACAGAGGAAACCGCATATTCGGAAATGGAATCCGTATCTGTAAAGCTGTCAACAATCAGGTCAGAGACTACAGTCAGATCGTAATTATAGATAGATGCAAAACGCACCAGGAAAGTGGCGATCTGTTCACGGGTCACGGGCTTGTTCGGCATAAATTGTCCGTCTCCCATGCCTCGGGTGATACCGTAGCGTGTGGCCCAGTTTACATACGGGGCGTAATAAGCGCTTTCGTCCACATCGGTGTAGAGATTGGAAAGATACCAGTCCTTGTACTGCTCCTGGTCAATACCGGCGAAGCGTCCCAGAACGGTGACGAACATGCCGCGGGTCATAGAACCATTGGGGTCAAATGTATTCTCGGATGTACCCTGGAACAGGTTCTGCTCCATGCTCCAGGTAATATATTCTTCACCCCAATGCCCGGAGATGTCCGTCATGGTGGAAGGGTCATAGGCGAATATTTCGGGAATCAGCGTAAGGACGAGCGTAAAGGTTAAAATGAGACTGAGCAGTCTTTTTTTCATACCTGCGCCTCCATGAATCAAAATCTTTTTCATTATAGCACAGTTATAGGACTTTGTATAGTTACAAATTGTAAATATTTTTGAAAGTTCCAATGGTTTCTTGGTGAAAAAAGGTGCATTCCTTTGTCAAAAGAGGAATGCACCTTAAATCATATGTATTTGCTTACTTCTTTTTCTCAGGAATCAGGAAAATGAAAACCAGAGAACTCAGCAGGAGCATATAGGGGTAGAACAGGTTGGGGATGATCTGGAAAGCGGAGACCTCCAGGCCCAGCTCCGCGGCGGCGGAAATTGCTACCAGCATCTGTGCGCCATAGGGGATGATGCCCTGGAAGATGCAGGAGAAGGTGTCCAGAAGGGAAGCCGCTTTCTGGGGCGTAATACCATAGCTATCAGACATTTCCTTGGCAATGGGGTTTGCCATGACAATGGCAACGGTATTGTTGGCGGTGGCAATGTCCATGGCGCCAACAAGAAGGCCCATGCCAAGCTGACCGCCCTTCTTACCTTTAAATACCTTTTTGATCCAGCTCAGCAGAGCGGTAAAGCCGCCGTATTCCCGGATCAGGGCGCAGAGGGCGGAAACCAGAATTGCCACCATGGTGGTCTCAAACATGCCGGAGACACCGGAGCCCATGTTGTAAAGCAGTTCCGTGGGAGCGGTGGCACCGGTAACCAGCATAATAATGGAGCCGGAGAGAATACCGACGAGCAGCACCACAAACACGTTGATGCCCACGATGCCGCCGATCAGCACCAGGACATAGGGGATGATCTGCACCAGATTATAGGATTCCAGAGTCAGATTTCCGGAGTAGGAATTGAAGCTGAGGATCAGGATCAGCACCAGGGTTGCCAGAGCAGCCGGCAGGGCAATAAAAAAGTTGGCCCGGAATTTATCCTTCATGGCGCAGCCTTGACCGTTGCAGGCGGCAATGGTGGTGTCAGAGATGAAGGAGAGATTGTCACCGAACATGGCGCCGCCCATGACGGTGCCGATGCATAGGGGCAGGCTAAAGCCGGAGGCGGTGGAGATGGCGACGCCGATGGGGGTCAAAAGGGTGATGGTACCCACAGAGGTGCCCATGGCGCAGGATACAAAGCAACTGATGACAAACAGCACTGCCACAGCGAATCTTGCGGGGAAGATGGACAGCAGGAAATAGGCTACGGAATTTGCGCTGCTACGGCCCACCACGCCAACAAAAATACCGGCAATCATAAAGATCAGAATCATGGTGATGATATTCTTATCGCCCACACCCTTTGCCATGAGTTCCAGCTTATCGTCGAAACTTAGCTTGGGGTTTTGCAGGCAGGCCACCAGCAGGGCAGCCAAAAA
>CAZEPQ010000067.1:0-10121 GCA_964514175.1 uncultured Oscillospiraceae bacterium | reverse complement strand
TTGTGAACATGATGTGACGGCTCAACGGGTATAATACACTTTCTCATATTAAAGTATATGCATAAGAGTGTGATTTTTTCTTTTCTGTCGATATTCAGATAACTGTTTTACGGCCACCCGCCAATGGGGCGGCTCTTTAGCAATTTAAGAGGAAATTTTTCACCTGACGGTGACTCTTCAGAATGATGATCTCCTTGTCCTTGGAATGGGAAAGCATGCGGTGCATTTTATCCCGGTTTTCTTTGTTGAAGTTTCTGACATATTGCATGAATTCAGGATCAAATCGTTCCGGGCAGCCTTCTCCCATGTCGTCCCGGGTATTCCCATAGGCGGAAATGACCCGCTTCACAACGCCCCAAAGGCAGATGATTGTGGGGAAATCCAGATAGATGACAGTGTCACAGGCATCCAGTCTCATGGGAAGGGTACGGCTATAGTTGCCGTCAATGATCCAGACATCCTTTTGGAGCGCTTCTGTCAGCAGGGCGTCAAATTCCTCTCTGGAAACATGGACCCAACCGCTGCGCCAGAACAGCTTGTCCAGATGGACAACGGGGAGGCCGGTTTTCTCACCCATCGCTTTTGCCAGGGTGGATTTGCCCGCCCCGGGACAGCCGATGATGATGATTTTCTGCATATGCGCCACCTCCCATGGAGGTATTATATGGGGTGAAATAGCGGGTGTCAATACAGCCGTTGGTATAAATACCCCATCCTTCGGGATGGGGTAAAAGTTACCACAGACCTCTGCATAGCAGTCGTTCCGTAAGGGCTGTAAAAAGGGTGGTGATCACGTTTGAGAGCAGGATGGAAAAAAGAAGCCGGCGATTGTTGTCGGTATGTTTTTTCAGTGAGAAGTAAACGATGGGTGTTTCCACCAGCAGGGTCACAATCAGATACCCCACACCCACGGTGTACACGGGAAGATGCTCCAGTGCCTGCGAGAAGGTATATATCTTCTGAGAAACACAGGCCAGATACTGAAACAGGTAGGGTGCCCCGAAGGAACAGAGATTGCCCAGAACCACAAAACACAAAACCTTGCGTGTCTGACGGATTTTTGGTAAGCGGTTGATAGCAAGGGCCTCTGTCAGCAGTGTCACCATCATAACAAAGGGTAAAACGTCATAGGGCCGGGTCTCGGAGATCCAGACCCAAGAAGAGTTTGCGTAAGCCGTTACAGGGAATAAGCTGATGAAAAGGATGCAAAGCAGCAGGGAAGAGAAATATTTATATTTTTTCATGGGGATCACCTCATATAAATCATTATAGCATGAGGCTGACACAGGAACAATTTAAGATTTTCTAAAAATTTATGCATGCGTGTGTGGTAAAAAAATAAAACATCCAAGAACTTACTGTCCTTGGATGTTTTGGCGCGGAAGGAGGGATTTGAACCCTCGCGCGTGGTTTAGACGCCTACTCCCTTAGCAGGGGAGCCCCTTCGGCCTCTTGGGTACTTCCGCTTGTGATTATACAGGAGAAAAGTGGCGGAGAGAGTGGGATTCGAACCCACGGTACCGTTGCCGGTATCACCGGTTTTCAAGACCGGCTCCTTAAACCGCTCGGACATCTCTCCGAATCGTCTCGGATATATTATCAGATTCCTACCTGTTTGTCAAGGGGAAAGAATTGTTTGATGCAAAAGATTTATTTTTCTTCCACAAAATGTGCTTTCGGCAGGCTCCAGCGGAAATGAGCTGACAGGAAACGGATCACCACCACCACGATCATACCAATGGCCATGGCCCAGGCTCCGCCCACAAGCTCCCACAGCAGGGTGCAAAGGATGGCACCTACCAGGGAAGCACAGGCATATATATGCTTGACGAAGATGTAGGG
Organism: uncultured Oscillospiraceae bacterium; assembly: GCA_964514175.1. GTDB lineage: Bacteria > Bacillota > Clostridia > Oscillospirales > Oscillospiraceae > HGM13006. The sequence goes on along the minus strand of CAZEPQ010000067.1, from coordinate 8,279 downwards.
GGTATTTCCTGCCATCATGTCCCGGATAACGCCGCCGCCGACACCGGTAATGACGCCTACGAAGGCCATAAGGAACATGCTGTAATCCCCGGACTGGGAAAAAGCAGCCTGTACACCGATGACGGTGAAGATGCCCAGGCCCAAAGAATCCATGGTCAGCATCAAAAGGTCATAGGCCCGCTGATAACGATGGAACAGGCGCTGGATAAAGGGGAGAAACACAATGATGGCGGTAATAATTGCTGTGATGGCATAAATGGGATTCTGGAAGGTGGCGGGAGGGGTGATGCCCAGAATCAAATCACGAATGACGCCGCCACCCACTGCGGTGGTAAGTCCAAGGATGATGACGCCGAATATATCCATGTTCTTTTTGATGCCGGTCATGGCACCGGAGACAGAGAAGGCCACGGTGCCGATCAGCTCCAGGATCAGAATAAAAATGCTCAAAACAGTTCCTCCCGCATAGAATTCTTTCGTAAGTTTAATCCAACGGTGAAGGAATGTCAATCAAAACATTTTGTAGGCATGTTTTTCTACTACCTGTTGTGGTGTACTTCGAAAATAGGTACGAAATATTATAAAATATGATTGCAAAAACATGTCGAATCCGATAGAATGTACATATATAATTAAGTATAATCGCTGAACTGTACGCGGAATGGGTTTGGCGATAGATGAAGAGGAGATGAAAGCGATATGGCAGAATTCAAGTGCAAAAACTGCGGCGGAATCCTGATCCCTACGCCTGAGGACCCGGGGAAGGGTATCTGTGACAGTTGTTTTTGCCCCGGTGTGATTCCATCCATTACCGACGAGCGTCGTGCGGACGCTCACAACCGAGGCATTGATTTTCGCAGAGCCAGAAAGTTTGACGAGGCTCTGGCGGAGTTTGCCGGCATCGTAAAGGACAATCCCAAGGATGCGGAAGCGCATTGGGATATGATGCTGTGCCGCTACGGTATTAACTATGAAAAGGATTATCGTTCCGGTGAGTACATTCCCACCTGTGACCGACTCAGTGATATTTCTGTGTATGCCGATCCGGACTATAAGGCTGCACTGGATTACGCAAAGCCCAGCCTGAAGAGTTATTATAAGGAACAGGCGGAGCACATTGAGAAGATTCGTCTGGGCATGATCGCACTGGCCGCCAAGGCAGAGGCCTACGATGTTTTTATCTGCTTTAAGGACACAGACGACGTGACCAAGGAGCGTACTGAGGATTCCCATATTGCCCATGAGATTTACATGGAGCTGACCCAGAAGGGCTATAAGGTGTTTTTCTCCCGTGTTACCCTGAAAGAGGAACACTTGGGCGAGGAATGGGAGCCTGTTATCTATGCCGCACTGAACACCGCAAAGCTTATGCTGGTTGTAGGCTGCTCCAGAGACAACATTGAGGCACCCTGGGTCAAGAACGAGTGGACCCGCTATCTTGCAGTTCGATCCAAGGACAAGACCAAAAGTATCATTACCTGCTATGACGGCAAGAAGATGAAGGTGGAAGACATTCCTGCGGAGCTGGGCGCTTTGGAAGCCATTGATTTCCGTGAGAGTACCTTCTATAAATACATTCTTCAGACTGTTTTTGCTCATTGCAGTAAGGCTGTACCAAAGGCCTCCGCTGCCCAGCAGAAGTCCGCTGATAACTATGTTAAGCGTGCCCTCCAGTCTTTGGAGGACGGCGATTGGGATAAGGCAGACAAAATGCTGGAGGAGGCTTTGGATCTGGACCCGGAAAACGGGGATGCCCATTTGGGCAAGCTCCTGCTGGATCGGAAGTGCCGGACTGTGGAGGCCCTTTCCAGGGAGTCTACCCCCATCAGCCGCAGCGGTCACTATTCCCGTGCGGTGAAATATGCCACCATTGAGCGCAGAAACCAGCTTCAGGCCATTGACCAGATGATTCAGAAGCGGATCGAAGAGCAGCGCCGTGAGAAAGAGTATAACAAGCTGGTGAGTCAGTTTGATGACATTGCTTCTGCGGAAGAGGCAGAGGAATTTGCGGCCAAATTTGCCAAGATGGGCAACTATAAAGAGGCGGCTACATATACCCAGAGCTGCAAGACCAAGGCACAGCTTTTCCGGGAAAAGGCTGAGCGGGAAGCCGAATATGAAAAGACCCGTAGAGAGGCGGAGGCTAAGAAGAAGGCGGAGGAAGCTGCTGCGGAAGCCAAACGGCGTGAAGAAGAAATGGAAGCCCAGCGTCTGGAGCGGGAGCGGAATCTCAAGAAGGCGAAGCGGGTCAAGATCCGTAAGACCATCCGCCGATTGGTGCTGTTTGTGCTGATCCTTGGCATTGCCTTCTATCTATTCTACGGAAGAAAGTATGTGGCAGGCACAGAAGCCTACACCCTGGCCGAGGAATATATGGCTCAGGGAGATTATAAGAATGCCACTGAGCAGTATTTTATTGCTGCCCAGGTGAAATATCAGGATTCTGAGGAAAAGGCATACGAAGCCTGCCGGCTGTGGCTTGGCTGGGAGCCTGTGATACTGAGCACAGAAGAATATCCCTGGTGGAGTGTGGACGAAGAAGGCGGACTGCAACTGGATTATGACGTTTATGATGCGTCTGTTGAGTTTGCGTTGCCTACGGTTCTGGATGGTGAGCTGGTCAACGGCATTGGAGACGGCTGCTTTGAGTACAATGATGGACTTAAATCCCTGAATCTGCCCTCCAACTATATCTGGATCGGAGAAAACGCATTTTCTGGTTGCTATAACCTGACTTCCATCACCATGCAGGGGATGGAGACCATTGGCGAAAGCGCGTTCCGTGACTGTGACAGCATTACTTCCGTTGTGCTGCCCGATTCCTGCCGGACTATTGGGGCGTTTGCGTTCGAGGACTGTGATTATCTCAATAATCTGGTGCTGAACGCAGGCCTTACGGAGATCGGTGAGGCTGCGTTCCGAAGCTGCGGCAGTATCCCCAGTGTAAATATTCCTTCCACTGTGACATCCATTGGCTATGAAGCCTTTGCCTATACGCCCGTTGTCAGCCTGACCATTGAGGAGGGCGCAGACGGCATCGGTGAGCGTGCCTTTGCGGAATGTGATTCCCTGACTGCTGTGACGGTACCCGGAACTGTAACTGCGCTTGGAGACGGTGCGTTCTTTGCTTGTGACAATTTGCTGTCCGTGGTGCTTGAAAGCGGCGTTGAAGGAATCGGAATCAGTGCCTTCGATGATTGCTATGCCCTTGCAACGCTGTCGCTGGGTGAAGGCCTCAAGAGCATCGGAGACTATGCCTTTGATGATACGGGTATTTCCGGAACGCTGGTCATTCCTGACGGTGTGAACTACATCGGTGTTGAGGCATTTAATAACTGCAATGCTCTTTATGAAGTATATGTAGGCGAAACTTCTGATCTGACGGTGGGAGCCAATTGCTTCTATGGCTGCCAGATGCTCAATGGCGCCTACTTTGGGGAAGGTCTAGTTTCTCTTGGAGACAGTGCCTTTGATTACTGCGAGGCCATGACCTGGGTATCCCTGCCTGAGGGACTGACCTACATCGGAACCTGGTGCTTCTCCAATGACGCGCTTTACAGTGTAACCATTCCCAGTACGGTTACCACCATCGGTGAGGGTGCTTTCAACAATTGCAACAATCTCCAGGGTGTCCATGTACCCGGCGGTGTCAGCATTATTGAAACCAAGACCTTTGCCTACTGTGATAATCTCTGGTGGCTGTGGTTTGACGAGGGCCTTACCATCATCCGTGATGATGCGGTTTATGATTCCAATGCGCTGAAAAATGTGTGCTTCAGCGGCTCTGAAGAGGCGTGGTATGCTGTTTCCAAGGGCAATAATGAGCGGATCATCAATGCTAACCTTTACCCCAACTATACCGGGCAGTAAATAAAGGAGCGAGAGAAAAATGGCCAAATTTGTGATTGAGTGCCCCAAATCGGGGTGCGGAAAGTATATTCAGGTTTCCACTTCTATTTTTGCCAAGCGCCGTGTTCGCTGTAGCTGCGGCGAAGAGATCGAGGTCAAGGCCAACCGTATGATGAGCCGCATGTGCCCCCACTGCGGGAACAATGTGGTATTCGATGCCGCTAAGGGCGAAAAGGCTAAGTGCCCCGTCTGCAAGGAACTCGTTAACACCTCTGAGCAGCAGGCCCGGACCGAAGAATTTACCTGCGCCCAGTGCGGAATCACCCTGCGGGCTGACAAGAGCGCATCCATTTTCCGGTGCCCTGTCTGTGACACCGAAAACGATGTACAGGCGCAGCTCACCAAGTCACGCATTGCAAAAGAGGGCGTTGCCAGCATCATTAAATATGAGGGGGACAACCAGACCTTTATCTGGAAGCACCCCATTGAAGACTTTAATCTGGGTTCTCAGCTCATTGTCCACGAGTCCCAGGAGGCGGTGTTCTTTCGGGACGGTCAGGCGCTGGATTCTTTGGGACCGGGCCGGCATACCCTGGAGACTCAGTCCATGCCCATCCTTGGCAAGTTCTATCAGCTTCCCACAGATTCCCGCCAGACCTTCCATTCTGAGATCTATTACATCAATCTTGCTACCCAGATGGGAATTAAATGGGGAACCCCAGAGAAGATCCGGGTTAAGGACCCTGTCAATGGTTTCTATGTGAAGCTGGGTGCCGGCGGTGAATTCAATATGCGTGTCACCGATGGCCGGAGACTTCTTTTGAAGCTTGTGGGCACAGCAGGAGGACTGAAGCAGTCTCAGCTTCTTGCTGCAGGCGGTTCCGCCGGTTATTTCCGGGCTCTCATTATGACTGAGGTCAAGACTTATCTGGCTCAGATCATCCAGCAGGAGAATATCAACATTCTGGACATTGACGCACAGCTCAAGAAACTGTCCGATGGTCTGAGAAACACCCTGAACCTCTCCTTGAAGGATTACGGCCTTGAGATGCCTGAGTTCTTTGTGACTCGCATCATTACCCCAGATGAAAGTGAAGATCCTAACTTTGCTCGGCTTCAGCAGCAGTTTGCAGACCGTGTGTTGAATGTAAAGGATGAGGAGATCCTACAGGAAACTGCCGAAGCCAAGCGTAATCGGCTCCGTGTGGAGGCTCAGACCGAAGCGGAAATGAAGATTATTGCCGCCCAGGCAGAGGCGGAGGCCAAGCGTCAGCAGATTCTTGTGGAGGCTGAGGAAATGCGCCTCAAGGGTTATACATATCAGCAAGAGACCGGACGTCAGGTTGGACTGAGCGCCACCCAGAACATGGGCGGCATGGGTGCAGGTGGCGGACTTGGTGACCTGGTTGGCCTTGGAATGGCCATGGGCACCATTGGAACCATTGCTGATACCACCCGGGAGGCAATGAGCGGATTGAATACCCCCGCAGATGTTCCCGGAAGCTGGAAGTGTTCCTGCGGCACCGAGAATACCGGTAAGTTCTGCATGGAATGCGGCAGCCCCAAGCCCCAGCCCAAGGAGACTTGGAAGTGTGCCTGCGGTGCTGAAAATACCGGAAAATTCTGCATGGAGTGCGGCAGCCCTAAGCCTGCAGCCCCGGAATTGTGGAAGTGTGCCTGCGGTGCTGAGAATACGGGTAAATTCTGCATGGAGTGCGGCAGTCCCAAGCCCTCTGAGCCTGCAACCTGGACCTGTAAGTGTGGCAACTCCGGCATTACCGGAAAGTTTTGCCCGGAATGTGGAAGCCGGAAGGGAGAGTAAGCTATGAAACAAAAGTATTCTGTCCTGGCAGTGGAGATCATTGCCCTGGTGCTGTTTTCGATCATCGTATTTGTTGCTCCATTTCCTAAGACCGTAGTATTCTGGTTTTCTTATGTGTTTTCCATCATTGCTCTGGCTGCACAGGTTGGTTTCCTTCATGTAGCATTCCAGGGAGGAACCTCTGTCAGAAGTAAGTTCTACGGTTATCCTATTTTCCACATCGGCATCATTTATTTGGTGGTGCAGTTGGCTCTGGCACTGATCTTTATGATTATTGGTCAGTTGGTTCCTCTGTGGATTCCCTTCCTGCTGTATATGATCGTACTGTGTCTGGCAGCAGTTGGTCTGATCGCTGCGGATAATGTTCGTGACTCTGTCATTCTGGTGGAGGAAAAGCAGGCTGCCAATACTGGCGCCATGCGTATGCTTCGTCGTACCGCCGAGGCTATGCAGAGCACCTACCCGGAGATGAAAGAAGTGGCTGAACAGCTCCGTTATTCTGACCCGGTTTCCACCCAGGCTTCCGCTCCTTACGAGCAGCAGCTCCAGGCTATGCTGGAGACCATTCCGCAGACCGCCGATGAAGCAGGGAGAGTCCGTGTGAAGAATCAGATCATGGAGGTTCTCGCCCAGCGTAATGCCGTCTGTAAGTCCAGTAAAACAAGATAAAATGATAAGCGCCTCTGACCTTTGGGCCGGAGGCGCAGCAGCCCAGTCTGAAGGCGGCGGTTTAACGGGCTTTATCGCAGCAGCCGTAGATGAAGAGTTACTAAATGATGAATATTTCCTGGATGATGCGTGGGATCATTACGCTATAAAGGAAGGGTATGACTTGGGTTATGCGCAATTCCCCGATATGCGTCCTGGAATTCCTTCTGCGACAGATGAAGCTGTAGAAGCAATTATTAATCATTTAAGAGAAATCGGTTTTATTGAATAACGGTTGCATCGGAGGTTAAACGATTATGGGCACCAACTGGCAGCTCAATTGGAATTTTATATCAATCTAAAGGAAGCTCCTCTTTTTAGTTTGTATCTATATGATGTTTCAATGTGGCTGCAGCCGACACGAAGATATGGCAGCTCTGAAATGGACTGACTTCTGCAAAGCAATGAATCAGAAGTTTTCAGAGGAATCCGGAGAATTGACAGCGAATTATATTGACAATGATGGTTGGTGCTACTTTCTTGCAGAAGATGAACACAGAATTTTTCGCTTTCGTGAAGATGGAGAATATCCTGAAGTAATCATAGAAGATGCTTGGGGTTGCATGACTGTAACAGAAGATGGCGTGTTATTCCTGCGTGGACATGAGAATTATATCGGAAGTTACCTGTGGTCTATCGAATATGACTTGATCTTCTGGCAGGAGGGAACCGAAACTGTCCTTTGGGAAGATGCAGCCATCTCCCCACGGGACGGATGTATGATTACGGTTGGTGATTATCTAATTTACGATGGCCAGGATGATCTGGAGATTCGCCCACTATTGCTAGACGGAGATGACCCCTATATTGGGAAATTAATCGGCACAATTCGCGAATGCACTGCAATACAGCGGCTTTTGTGGACCAATGGCACAGAACTTTGGTATGGTGTACAAAATGGTGCCTTTTCCATTGATGCCCTTCGGAAAATGGATATAGGCACAAAGGCGTTTATAGACTCGGAGACTACAAAATGGAGTGCTACTGGCTGGGATGTGCGACATCCCTGGTCGATGGCGGTTTGTAAGGAAAAACTGTACTACTATCAGAATAACATAGTGTATTGTCAAGATTTGAGTACTATGACGCTGAAGGAGCTATATAATATATCAGGGAAGATGGATGCACAGGTTTATGGGACAACTACTGGAGAACCGCTAGTTCTTCTGGAGGATTACACGAAAGGCATTAATTCACCAGATCGTTTTGTTACAGCTGATCTGGCATCTGGTCTAAAACTCCTGAACAAAGTACAGGGGCAGGTGCAAACGATTCTGGGCGATGTTGCGGTCGTAAAAACTCACGATTACGTTAACGACTACGATTATTTTAGTCGAACAGCATTATATCGGCTCGATACAGGGGCGCTGATCTGGATATCCAATGGAGATATATGCGTTTCAGATTCTTGATATAACAGGAGCACTTACTATTCTCCAATTATCCCATACCCCAGAATCTTTCTGCTCCCTACGGAGTAGGCCAGGCGTTGGCAGGCCTCGTTGGCGTTGCCTTCGATGGTGTACACGATACTGCCGTCGCTGTATTCCACAATGCCTATATGGTCGCTGATGCCATCGTAGTCCCAATCGAAATAGATTATTTTACCGGGCTCGGGGGTGACGCTGCGGTCCACCCACTGGCCCTGGTTCTTGAACCACTGGATGCCGGTGGGGCAGTAGGAATGCTTGAGCATGGCGCCGGATTCAATGTAGCCGCACTGGTCACCGCACCAACTTACAAAACAGGCGCACCATTCCCCCGGCTGCTGTAACCGTATACAGGGGTGATACTTTTAGTTTCCCAGCAAGTAACCACGCTCAATATTAACTATATACAAGGAGGGCTAGTGTGAAAGTAAGTACCGGTCCAGCACAGATGGAAAAGTGCGCACGAAAGC
>CAZEPQ010000066.1:0-10346 GCA_964514175.1 uncultured Oscillospiraceae bacterium | reverse complement strand
AGCAGGGAGGTGTGTTGTACATGGAATCCTTTTCGATCATGGTCTGATAGTTCATCATCAGAGGGGTATAGGGCAGCTCATTGCCTGCCAGATCCTCCCGAATAATCACCACAGTCAGGCCTGCGGGCGCCATGTTCTTCTGGGCACCAGCGAAGATGATGCCGTATTTACTCACATCGATCTGACGGGAGAGGATGTCAGAGGACATGTCACAAACCAGAGGCACATTGCCCGTCTCAGGCACATACTGCCACTCGGTACCGTAGATGGTGTTGTTGGAGCAATAGTAGAAATAGGATGCCTCAGGATTCAAGATGAGCTGGTCTTGGGTGGGAATATAGGTGAAATCCTTATCCTCAGAGGAGGCTGCGATAGAGATTTCGCCGTATTTTTTTGCTTCCTTATATGCGATGGAGGCAAAGTTGCCGGTGACGGCATAATCTGCCTTGCCGGTCTTGCCGATCAGGTTCAGGGGAACCATGGAGAACTGGGAGGAAGCGCCGCCCTGCAAAAAGAGGATCTTATAGCCCTCGGGCACGCAGAGCATTTTGCGGAGTTTTGCCTGAGTATCGTCAAAAATCTTCTGGAAGGTTTTAGATCGATGACTCATCTCCATCACGGACATGCCGCTGCCGCCATAGTTCATCATTTCCTTTGCTGCCCGTTCCAGCGCGGAAACAGGAAGCATACTGGGGCCTGCGGAGAAGTTGTAAATTCGATCGTAAGCTGCCATAGATTTGTCACTCCTTAAATATAATATGTAAATCCCGGTAGGTCCGTAGGGGCATGACAAGTCATGCCTCTACACCCGCTATCCCGAAAAACTTCACCTCTTTATTATAATGAAGTCCTCCCCCTTTGTCAATGAAGGAGCCGTTGGGGAAATACCCAAAGATATGGTTGAAACCTCGTGGAAATTCGTGATATAATGTAAACTAAGATAATTTGCACTTCTTTATACGGTGCCCGCTTCTGGCAGAGCGGGTGGACCGTCAGGAGGGAAACAACATGCAGCTAAGAATATTGCGTGACCTGCTGGAAGCCAACGTGCTCTGCGGCGAGGATCGGCTGGAAGAAGAATTCTCCACAATCTTTGCCAGCGACATGATGAGCGACGTGCTGGCATGTCCCGATGAGATCGAATGTATGCTCACGGGGCTTATGAACAGCCAGGTAATCCGCACCGCCGACATGATGGATATTGGGATCATCGTCTTTGTTCGGGGCAAGATGCCCTCCCAGGACGTGGTGGAAATGGCATGTCAGCGGGATATGGTGGTCATGGTGACCCCCTGCAAGATGTTTACCGCCTGCGGACGACTGTATGAGGCCGGACTTTGCCGGCAATGAGGAGGATATGAATGGAAACTGTCAATTTGGTTTATGAGATCGACGGAGAAAACTTCTCCGCAGCCGGTGAGGCTTCCACCGCCGTCAAGCGTGTGCTGAAAAAGCTGCGTCTGCCGCCTCAGGTAGTGCGCCGCGCCGTGGTATGTATGTACGAGGGCGAGATCAACATGGTGATCCACGCCGATGGCGGGCAGGCCCTGCTGGATGTCGACGAGGAAAAAATCGTCATCACCCTGAAGGATAAGGGCCCCGGCATCCCCGACATCGACAAGGCCATGGAAGAGGGCTGGAGCACCGCTTCCTCCAGCGTCCGGGCCATGGGCTTCGGCGCCGGTATGGGTCTGCCCAACATGAAGCGCAACGCAGACGAAATGAAAATTGATACAGAGCTTGGGGTGGGCACCACTGTTACCATGGTTCTGTACATCGGCGGTGAGAATTCTTGAGCCACTCTATTATATTCAATCAGGACAAGTGTACAGGCTGCACCGCCTGTATCAAGGTCTGCCCCACGGAGGCCATTCGGGTCATTCGAAGCAAAGCGGTGATCTATGACACCCGCTGCATCGACTGCGGACGCTGTGTGTCCACCTGCCCCCATCATGCCTACTCCGTAAAATCCGACTCCTTCGACAAGCTGAAGGACTACAAATACAACATCGCTCTGCCGGAAACCACCCTCTATGGACAGTTCAAAAACCTCTACGACATCAATCTGGTGAACGAGGGGCTTCTGCTACTGGGGTTTGACGACGTGTACCCCGTGGCAGCCGGTTCCGAACTGCTGGCTGACTATTACCGGCGCAACGAGGATGAGTTTCTCTCCGACGATCTGCCCCGGATCAGCTCTGAGTGCCCCGCCGCGGTGCGGCTCATTGCCATGGAGTTTCAGGATCTGATCCCCAACGTGATGGAAAAGCGATGCAGCTTTGAAGTGGCAGCCATGCTGGCCCGGAAGGAAACGGCAGAAAAAACCGGTCTTTCCCCCGATGAGATCGGCATCTGCCTGATTTCCCCCTGTCCCGCTAAAAACACCCGGGTTTATGAGCCTATGGGTCTTGAGGAACGGGTGGTGGACTATGTGCTGTCCATCAAGGATGTATACCTCAAGCTGCTTTCCCCCATGAAAACGGTGGAACAGCCCCGGGATCTGATGAAATGCGGCAAGCTGGGCCTTTCCTGGGGCCGCAACGGCGGACAGTGCGAGACCTTTTCTCAGCGGGAAGCCCTGGCGGTGGCATCCACCCGGAGCCTCAAGCCCTTCCTCAGTGAGCTGGAAGACGGGAAGGTCAGCGAGAGTGAGTTCGTGGAGCCGGGAACCTGCACCCAGGGCTGCTTCGGCGGCTGTCTCACGGTGGAAAACCCCTACACCGCCAAGCTGCGGATGCGGCACCTCATCTCTCCCCTGCCCGACAAGCTGCTTTCCATGCCCGAGGACATTGAACAGCAGCTTGAATGGGACTTTGAGCTGGAGGAAATCGACACGGAGATCGCGGACTCCATCTCCCAGGCGCTGCAAATCGAAGCGGCTGCGGAGCGACTTTTGAAAACCCTGCCCAAGTTTGACTGCGGCAACTGTGGCGCGCCCACCTGCCGGGCCTTTTCCCGGGATGTGGCCGAGGGCTTTGCCGACGAGGGCGACTGTATATTCAACATCATAAAGGCCATGCGGGAAGGCAAAAGCCACGAGGACGAATCCGACGAATTCGTACCGCCGCCTTTCCGAAAGCCCAAGTAAGTACAGGCAAGATGGATGCGTTACTGTGAAAGGAGCCTTATTATGACCGTACAGGAATTAGTCAATTCCTTAAATTTAAAGGTTTTTTATATGGAAGAGGATGACCGGGAGATCGACGGCGTATACTGCGGCGATCTTTTGAGCTGGGTCATGGGCAAGTGCCCTGCCGATGCAGCCTGGATCACCATTATGTCCAACCAGAATGTGGCTGCGGTGGCCGTTCTCTGCGATACCGCCTGCACCATTCTCTCTGAGAATGTGCAGCCCGACGCAGAGCTTCTGGAACGGGCAGAAAAGCAGGGCGTCACCCTGCTGGGCAGCGATATGGATGAATACCAGCTCTGCTGGCGGCTCAAAGAAGTGCTGGGATGAGGGTCTACTACGATCTTCATATGCACTCCTGCCTTTCCCCCTGCGGCTCCGATGACATGACCCCCAACAATTTGGTGAACATGGCGGCTCTGGCAGGGCTTCAAGTCATCGCCGTGGCGGACCACAACACCACAAAAAATGTGCCCGCCGCCATGAAGGTAGGCGAGGCCGTTGGTGTGCTGGTGGTGCCTGCCATGGAGCTGACCACCAAGGAGGATATCCATGTGCTGTGCCTGCTGCCCAGTGTGGAAAAGGCGGAGGCCCTGCGGCAGTATGTCTATGAACGGCTGCCCCAGCGAAAAAACCGACCAAAGGCCTTTGGTCATCAGTATGTGATGGATGAAAATGACGAGATCGTGGAAGAGGAGCCTCAGCTTTTGGCGTTTGGCTCCTCCATTGGCATCTATGAAGTTAAGGCCCTGCTGGAGTCCTTTGACGGCCTTGCCATTCCCGCCCACATTGACCGTGCCAGCTATAGCCTCATTGGTGTCATGGGTCTTGTGGATACAGAAATGGGATTTTCCCTCTACGAAACCACCCGGGACTGCGACACCGCCGCCCTACAGGAAAAATACAGCTTCCAGGGCAACTTTATTGCCAATTCCGATGCCCACGACCTGATTGCCATTGCGGATGCGGAACGCACCCTGGAAATTGAGGAATGGACCGCCGAGAGCGTGATTGCAGCACTACGGGCAATGTAAACCCGTGCGTTGCCGTGCCAATGAATGAAGGGAGGAACCCACATGGGTTTTGGATTCAGCTTTAGCCTTTTCAGCATCATGTTTACCATTGCCTTTTTGGTTATCATCAGTATATTTGTAGTCACCGCTGTCAAGGGCCTCAGCCAGTGGAACAAGAATAATCACGCCCCAAAGTTGACAGTCCCCGCCACTGTGGTGGCGAAGCGAGCCAACGTATCTCATCATCACAGCACAGAACATCACCACGCTTCAACCTCCTATTATGTGACCTTCCAGGTGGAAAGTGGCGACCGACTGGAGCTGCACATGGCCGGCTCGGAATACGGCCTTTTGGCGGAGGGCGACAGAGGCATACTTACCTTTCAGGGCACCAGATATCTGGGCTTTGAGCGTAAATATATCTAAGCCAGAGCCCCCAATACATCATAGCAAAGTGAAACACGAAAGAAGGTAGAAACCCATGTCCATATTTCGGCGGTTTGTATCCTACTACAAGCCCTACAAGAAATTTTTCTTCATGGATATCCTATGTGCGGTGATTCTGTGCGTCATCGACCTGAGTTTCCCCCAGATCCTGCGCTGGCTTCCGGAAGGACTGTTTTCCGGCAGCCCCGAATCCATCTTCAGTGCCTTGAAATGGCTGTTCCCGGCGTTGCTGCTGTGGTATCTGCTCCGGGCTTTGTGCCAGTTCTATGTGACCTCCTACGGTCATGTGATGGGCACCCGGATGGAGACAGACATGCGCCGGGACCTGTTTGAAAAGTATATGGGCCTGTCCTTCTCCTATTACGACAAAAATAACACCGGTGTCATGCTTTCCCGGCTGGTCAACGATCTGTTTGACATCTCTGAGCTGGCCCACCATGGCCCGGAGAACCTGCTGCTTTGCAGCGTCAAGATCATCGGCAGCTTCATTCTGCTGATGATGATCAACGTACCCATGACTCTGTGCCTGCTGGTGGTAACCCTGATGTTGGTAGTCTTCACCGCCTGGCGGCAGAAGACCCTTCAGGCGGTCTATACAGACAACCGAGTGAAGATTGCCGAGGTCAATGCCGGGGTTCAGAATTCTCTGGCAGGCATCCGTGTGGTCAAATCCTTTGCCTGTGAGCAGGGAGAATGCGACACCTTTGCAGAGTCCAACGGACGCTACCGCAAGAGCAAGGAAAAAAGCTACATGGCCATGGGCTTTTTCCACGGAGGCAATAACTTCTTCCAGGGCATGCTGTATGTGGCCATGATCGTGTCCGGCGGCTTCTTTATCGCCAAGGACACCCTGAGCTACACCGACCTTGCCATTTACGCCCTGTACATCGGCATCTTTGTGGCCCCCATCGCCACCCTTATGGACTTTACGGAAATGCTCCAGAAGGGCTACGCAGGCTTTAAGCGCTTTGCGGAGATTCTGGAGACAGAGCCGGACATTCAGGAAAAGCCCCAGGCTGTGGACCTGACCGACGTAAAGGGCCACTTGGAGTACAAAAATGTTTCCTTCTCCTATACGGAAAAAGAAGAAGTTCTGACGGACCTGTCCATTGACATTCCTGCCGGTACCACCTGCGCGCTGGTGGGCCCCTCCGGCGGCGGCAAGACCACCATTTGCTCCCTTTTGCCCCGGTTCTACGATGTGGACTCCGGCGCGATTCTGGTGGACGGCAAGGACGTAAGAGATCTGACGCTGAAATCCCTCCGGGAGGCCATCGGTATCGTCCAGCAGGACGTTTATATCTTTGCCGGCACCATTCGGGAGAATATTGCCTACGGCAAGAAGGACGCCACCCAGGAAGAAATCGAGGAAGCCGCAAGAAGTGCCAACATCCACGACTTTATCATGGGTCTGGACGAGGGCTACGACACCTATGTGGGCGAACGGGGCACCCGTCTTTCCGGCGGTCAGAAGCAGCGCATCGCCATTGCCCGGGTATTTTTGAAGAACCCGCCCATTCTGATTCTGGACGAAGCCACTTCGGCCCTGGACAACGAATCCGAAAAGCACATTCAGGAAGCGCTGGACCGACTCAGCGTGGGCCGCACCACCGTGGTCATTGCCCATCGACTGTCCACCATTCGGGGGGCCGAGAAGATCATCGTCATTGACGATGGCTGCGTCCGGGAACAGGGCAGCCATCAGGAGCTGATGGACGTGGACGGCATCTACGCCCGATACTTCAACATGCAGTTCGAGGGTCTGGATATCCAGATCGACCAATAAGGAGGAAGCAATATGGGAAACATGACCTTTGTGGGCCACACCGTCCGTATCACCGTGGTAAAGGTGGCCTGCTATACAGATTTGGCAGAAAAGTATAATCAGGTTCGCCCCGGCACCCCCGAGGGTGCTGTGGAGCCCTGCAATTTCTTCAAGGAGGGCATGGTCTTTGAAGTGACCCTGGACCCCTTCGCTAACTGCAAACCCGAAGGCTTCTGCGACTGGGCCTGGGCTGACATCTGGAAGGACTGCCTGCTGGTATGTGATCGTGCAGGCTTTGCTCCAAACGACGACGTGGCCGCCTTGAAGCCCCACTTCACCTGCTGTACCGACGGCCTCCGACCTGTGACCTTTATGATCGAAGCAATTGCTTAATATCGGATTTCTCAAAACGCCCCAGCAGGAACTCCTGCCGGGGCACCGGTTTTATTTAAATGCATTTTCATTCACTGCGTCAAATCCCTGCTGCAGATCGGCAAGGATATCATCAATATGCTCCGTACCGATGGAAAGACGGATGGTGTTGGGCTTGATGCCCTGATCCAGCAACTCTTCTTCGGTGAGCTGGCTGTGAGTGGTGGTAGCAGGGTGGATCACAAGACTCTTCACGTCTGCCACATTTGCCAGCAGGGAGAAGATCTCCAGGCTGTCGATAAACTTATGAGCCTTCGCCTGACCGCCCTTGATTTCAAAGGTAAAAATGGATGCGCCGCCGTTGGGGAAATACCGGGTATACAGAGCATGGTCGGGATGCTCCGGCAGGGAGGGGTGATTCACATGCTCTACCAGAGGATGCTTCTCCAGGAATTCCACCACCTTTTTGGTATTCTCCGCATGACGCTCCAGCCGCAGGGACAGGGTCTCAATACCCTGGAGCAGCAGGAACGCGGCAAAGGGCGACAGCGTTGCGCCGGTATCCCGGAGTAGGATGGCCCGAATGTAGGTAACAAATGCCGCAGGGCCGGCAGCCTCCGTAAAGGCGACTCCGTGATAGCTGGGGTTGGGGTCTGCAATAGCAGGATAGTTGCCGGAGGCAGCCCAGTCGAAGTTGCCGGAATCCACGATAATGCCGCCCAGAGTGGTGCCGTGGCCCCCCAGGAACTTGGTTGCGGAATGGACGACGATGTCTGCGCCGTGTTCGATAGGGCGGATGAAGTAGGGGGTGCCGAAGGTATTGTCTACCACCAGAGGCAGGCCGTGCTTGTGGGCCAGCGCTGCAAGGGCATCAATATCCGGAATGTCGCTGTTGGGGTTGCCCAGAGTCTCAATATAGATTGCACGAGTGTTTTCCTGAATGGCGGCTTCCACCTGAACCAGATCGCGAACATTCACAAATGTGGCGGTGATGCCGAAGTTGGGCAGGGTGTGGGCCAAAAGATTGTAGCTGCCACCGTAGATGGTTTTCTGTGCAACAATATGACCGCCGTTTTGGGCCAGGGCTTCGATGGTATAGGAGATGGCCGCCGCGCCGGAGGCCAGAGCCAGTGCCGCTACGCCACCTTCCAGTGCGGCGACCCGCTTTTCCAGGACATCCTGAGTAGAGTTGGTAAGTCTGCCATAGATGTTGCCGGCATCCGCAAGGCCAAAACGTGCAGCAGCGTGTTCACAATTATGGAACACATAGGAAGTGGTTGCATAAATGGGCACCGCACGGGCATCGGTAACAGGATCGGCGGTTTCCTGACCAACATGGAGCTGCAAGGTTTCAAATTTTAGCTTAGACATAATCAAATTCCTTTCTTGCTTGAATGTGATAGGTGGATGGGCTTTCAATCTCCATCCTCACATTCGCCCAAATCGGAAATTTTCTCTTACTAGCCGTTCAAAAAGCTTCAGCATAATCACACCTGCCTTGAAAAATAAAAACCTGGAAACTCCGATGATCCTCCATGCGAAAAGCGACTCATGGTCCCCAATTGTTATGGGGCTGAAGGCTCTTTCTCAAGGATGAATACCTGACCGGACTCAGACGCGCAAAAATCCATGTACATACAACAAGTACACATGCACATCTCCATCATCATGTTGACCACAGTCCTCTTCATAACAGCGCTCTCCTTTTCCGTGAAGATCTTTCCATTGAAGATAGCTGCATTATAGCGCCCATCTCCTAGCATGTCAATAGGAAATGGGCGCTTTTTAAATTTATTGGGAGGTAACTAAAAAGGTCCCTCCGACCGATGCAGAATTCCTCACCAATTTTCCCCTAATGCTTGCAATTTCACAAAAAAACTGATAGACTAATAAATTGGATAATTGTGAAATAACAAGATTTTTGGAGGAACTGTTATGACCTCAAAAACCGAGATCATCACCCCGCAGCAGCTTGACGCACAGCGGGAATATATGAAGAATGTTCGGGAGCTTTGGGCTTCCCGAAACGAGACCCCCAAGGCCTACATCGACACCTACGGCTGCCAGCAGAACGAAGCCGACAGCGAGCGGATGCTGGGCATGCTGGAGGAAATGGGCTATACCCGGAGCCAGGAGCCGGAAGGGGCTGACGTGGTCATTATGAACACCTGCGCCGTCCGGGAGCATGCCGAGCAGCGTGTCTTTGGCAACCTGGGCGCTCTGACCCACACGAAAAAGGCCCATCCGGGCCAGAAGATCTTCCTCACCGGCTGCATGGCAGGTCAGGACTCCGTGGTGGAGAAGATCAAGAAGAGCTATCACCATGTGGACGGCGTTTTCACCTCCCATGCTCAGTGGCAGCTTCCGGAGATCCTCTACAAGGCTCTGACCGCCTCCAAGCGGCAGTATGTGACCCCCGAAACCGGCAACATTGCCGAGGGTCTGCCGGTAAAGCGGCTGGGCAGCCTCAAGGGCTGGGTCAGCATTATGTACGGCTGCAACAACTTCTGCTCCTACTGCATCGTTCCCTACGTCCGTGGCCGTGAGCGGAGCCGTATGCCGGAGGATATTATCGCCGAGGTAAAGGAACTGATCGACAAGGGCTTTAAGGACATCACCGTTCTGGGCCAGAACGTAAACTCCTATGGCAAGGATCTGGACATCGGGGTGGATTTCTCCGATCTGCTGAAAATGCTGTCGGAGCTGCCGGGGGATTTTGTTCTTCGGTTTATGACCAGCCACCCCAAGGACGCCTCCAAGAAACTCTTTGACACCATGGCTTCCTCGGACAAGATCGCAAAGCACATCCATCTGCCCTTCCAGGCCGGCAACGACCGGGTTCTGAAGGATATGAACCGTCGGTACACTGCCCAGCAGTATCTGGAACTGGTGGACTATGCCAGGGAGAAGATGCCGGATCTTGTGCTGACCTCCGACGTCATTGTTGGCTTCCCCGGCGAGACCGACGAAGAATTTGAAGATACCCTGAAGCTGGTGGAGCGGGTACGCTATGACGCCCTGTTCACCTTCATCTACTCTCCCCGGGAGGGCACCCCTGCGGCAAAGATGCCCGATCCCTTTACCCGGCAGCAAAAGCAGGCCCGCTTTGACCGGCTTCTGGAGCTGCAAAACCGCATCTCCCTGGAAAAGCACAACGCCTATGTGGGCCGCAGCTTCACCGTGCTGGTGGACGGCTCCGATGGAGAATATCTCACCGCCAGAACCGACGGCGGACGGTTGGTGCGCCTCAGCGGAGACAAGGAAATGATCGGAACCTTCCGGCGTGTCACCATCACCGGAAATACCACCTGGAGCCTGGTGGGCCAAATTGAGGAGGCATAAAAATGGCGGAACTCACCCCCATGATGAAACAGTATCTGGAGATCAAGGAGAACAATCCTGACTGCATTCTGTTTTTCCGTCTGGGCGATTTCTATGAAATGTTCAACGAGGACGCACGGCTTGCGTCCAAAGAGCTGGATCTGACTCTGACCACCCGAGACCGGGGCAAGCCGGAGGATCAGCGCACCCCCATGTGCGGCGTTCCCTATCACAGTTGCGAGGGCTATATTGCCCGCCTGGTCTCCAAGGGCTATAAGGTGGCCATCTGCGAGCAGAT
>CAZEPQ010000065.1:0-10372 GCA_964514175.1 uncultured Oscillospiraceae bacterium | reverse complement strand
GACGGGTGAACTCGAAGTCCAGACCGCCGCCGCAGAAGCCCTCGCCCAGCCACTCGTAGTGGCCGTCCAGGATTGCATCAGGCAGGTTGGTACGGTACAGAGTCTGCTGTACATCATTGACAGCGGGATGATCGGCAATGGGTGCGTTGGCGATGGAAGACAGGGGATCGGAGTAGCCACCGAACCAGAAATTGTAGTTCATGGGGCCGCCGCAGGTGCCGGTCCACATGTTCTGGCCGGGCTTACCCATACCCTGCATAGCCAGCAGAGAGACGATAAGACGAGCAAAGTCGGTGCCGCCGGTGGTACGGCAGACGCCGCCGAAGCCACCGCGCATGCCGGAACCGGCCATGGTCTTGGTGGAAGCCCAACGACGGGCAATGGCCTTGATATCGGCAGCGTCAACGCCGGAGATCTCTTCGGCCCACTTGGGAGTCTTGGGGGTAGCATCGGGGCCCAGGCCCAGGATGTGATCCCGCCACTCGTCAAAACGGTGACCGTGCTTGGCAACGTATTCCTTGTCGTAGGTGCCTTCAGTGATCCACACATAAGCAATGGCTTCGCAAAGAGCAGCATCGGTGCCCATTCTGGGAGCGATCCACTTGTCAGCCTGCTTGACGGAGGAGAAGTTGTTGAAGGGATCGATGTAGATGAACTGAACACCGGCCTCCTTCATCCACCAACGCCAGAGGGCAGACTCCTGTGCGGAATAGCCGCCGCGGGTGGTGTCGGGGTCGTGGGACCACATGATCATGGTCTCGGTGTTCTTCATTGCGTCATTGAGCATATCAAAGGGCTCGGGGCCGCCCAGACGCCAGTAGTAACCGTAGGTATGGGGAGTGCCCCAGTGGAAGCCTTCCCAGGAGTCGGGGTTGTCCATGATTCTGGTGTAGCCCAGCATGGAGAAGAACCGCTTAAACAGGGAAATCTTGTAGCCGCACAGACCCCAGGAATGGTGGGAGGAGGTGATGGCGGTGATTGCTTCCTTGCCATAGGTGCCCTGGATACGCTTGACCTCACGGGCAACCAGGCCCAGAGCCTCGTCCCAGGAAGCGCGGCGATAGCCGGACTTACCACGGTTTTCGGTATTACGGTTCTGGCCGTCAGCAGTCTCCACGAAGTCCTCACGGATCATGGGATACTTGATACGGTCATAGGAGTAGGTTCTGTCCTTCTCGGTGAAGCCCAGGAGAGACAGGGTGGTCTTACGCTGGGGGGTGTATTCCTTGCCATGGGCTTTGATAACCCAGCCGGGAGCGTCGTCGTCGGTGAGGACGATGGGACGGACACGGCGAATCACGCCATCAACGGTGTGAATGGTAAGAGGACCGCCCACGCATATGGAATGTGTAATTTTCTCTTTTGCCATGAACTTTGCCTCCTTACTTTACTTCGACCATAGCCTTGGCATAGTCGGAATTGGGGTTGATCTCAACCATGTTGCCCACATACTTGCCATCCTTCCACTCGAAGCAGCGCATATCGAAAAGCTCCACAACGGGGATCCACCAGATCTTTCCGTCGGGGCCCTGATACTTGCCGCCTGCGCGGAACTGATGCAGGATCATGGGATTGCCGTCCTTATCCTTGCGGGCGGCAGCATAGCCATCGTTGGTATAGGCATTGACCATGCCGTACTTTTCGAAACGGCGGGGGCCAACATTGGTCCAGCAGCCGCTGTCCACGATACCCTTTTCGATGGCGGTGACTACGTCACGGGTAGGCATACCGTAGCCCTCAAAGCCCTCGTACCAGACGCGGAATGCGCAGGTGATCTCGCTGGGACATGCCTTCACGATCTCTGCGGCCTTTGCGGCGATCTCTTCGGTGGTGAGAGTCTGGATGCCTTCCGGAGTGCGAATCGTCACTTTCATGTGTCATTCCTCCTTATAATATTGTACATTACTGAGAGAAAAATCTGCGTGACTTCAGGACAGGGTCTCACCGGTCATGAAGTCAAAATCTTCGGCGGGAAGCTGCCCGATGGAGTCCAAAAATGCAACAATGGCATTTTCTGCGGCAACCATCACGCCCATGGTGTCCATGCTCTTGTCGAATTCCACGTCAAAAAGCTGGTCCGCCAGGTTTGCCAGGTTCTTGATCACTGCACGGCACTCCTTGTTCCGGGGCAGCCGCTTGGCACGGCCTTCTTCGGAACCAATGGGGTGAATGTAGCAGAGATAATCGCCTTTCAGCAGGGTATACATGATCTCAGCCTGAGATAAAATTGCCACCATGTGGCCTTTTTCCAGTGCCGCGATCAGCTTTTCTCCGTCCTTTTCCAGGGGACCGATGGAGATTTTCTCCTGAGGTGTTTCCTGGTGAAGGTTGGATTTTTCCATAGTTATCCCTCCGTTTTCACGCTATTCCTATTTTAAACCATGGAACTGTACCAAAGTCAAGGGGATGGGGGCGTTATTTTATCGAATTTCCCGGACAAATTCCCCCACCTGTATTGGCTTTTCCGGTCCAAAACATTGGTATTATACCACAGTTTTATTTTGCTTGTAAACAGCCGACAAAATGTTCCGGCATCGGGAAACCTGCCCTAAAAAACTATTTACCCCCTGTTAATAAATGAAACCAAAAAATTTTTCCATGTTTATACCTTGTTCACAAAGTGCTGATAATATATAATGAGATTTTGGACGAAAGGCAGGTGGAACAACCTATGCACAGACGAAGAAGCTTTTTGCAAGGCCGCAACGGTCCGGATGCATTGTCTCTGGCCACCAGCTTTATGGCCTGCCTGCTTTTGATCATTGCCATGTTTGTGGAAAATGTGATCAGTGGCATTCTTTGGATTCTGGCTTGCCTGTGCCTTATTTCCACCTACTCCCGTATTTTCAGCCGAAACATTCCCAAGCGGCGGCAGGAAAATCAACAGTTTCTGCATTTGATCCACCCCATTACCGACTATCGTGCCAAGCGGGCGGAGAAAAAGCGCCAGAAGAATCTATATTGTTTCTTTAAATGCCCCCAGTGTTCCACTGTACTGCGGGTTCCCAAGGGTAAGGGACGCATCCGCATCACCTGTAGAACCTGTGGCCATGTGTTTGAAAGGATCAGCTAATGTTCGGATATATCACAGCCTCGGTGGACATGCTCTCCCAGGAAGAAAAGAATCGCTACGGCGCCGTATACTGCGGCCTGTGCCATGCATTAAAGGAGCGGCACGGTCAGATCAGCCGTCTGACCCTGAATTATGACATGACGCTGCTGATCCTGGTTCTGTCCTCCCTCTACGAACCGGAGGAGCAGTCCTGGGAAAGCCGGTGCATCATGCATCCCTCAAAGAAGCGCAGCTTCTGCCGGAATAAGATCACGGACTATGCGGCGGATATCAACCTGCTGCTGGGCTGGTGGAACTGCATGGACGATTGGGAAGATGAGAAAAAGCTGGCACGTCTGGGCTATGCCACGCTGGTGAAAAACAAGTGCAAGGCCCTGGAACAGCAGTATCCCCGCCAGTCTCGGGCCATTCGGGAGAACTTAAAACGGCTGAAGGAATATGAGGACGGCCAGCAGGTCAGCGCTGACAAGGCGGCGGAATGCTTCGGAGACCTGATGGGCGAACTGTTCGTTTACAAGGAAGATGATTACTGGGCCGGGACCCTTCGGCAAATGGGCCGGGGCCTGGGACGGTTTATTTACATTATGGACGCCTGCATCGACTACCCTGAGGACGAGAAGAAGAATCGTCCCAATCCCCTCCGGGCTTTGGGCTCGGGGCAGCGGGATCGGGATGGAGATACCCAACTGCTCTCCATGCTGATGGCGGATGCGGCGGAGGCCTTTGAACGACTGCCTTTGGAGCAGGATCTGAGCCTGATTCGCAACATCATCTATGCAGGTGCATGGCAGAAATACAACCTCACTTATGAGAAGCGAGAACGGAAAAAGAAAGAGAATTAAGAAGGAGCGGCATTCATGAGAGACCCTTACGAGGTTCTGGGCGTACCCAGAACCGCCACAGAGGATGAAATAAAATCTGCCTATCGCAAGCTGGCAAAGAAGTATCATCCGGATCTGAACCCCGGAGACAAGACCTGCGAGCAAAAGATGAATGAGATCAACGCCGCCTATGAGCAGATCAAGAATCCTCAGCCTCAGCAGCAGTCCTACGGCGGCTACGGCGGCTCTTCCGGCGGTTACAGCGCCGGTGGAAACAGCGGCTACGATCCCTTTGGATTTGGCTTTGATCCCTTCGGCTTCGGCTATCAGGAGCGGCAGCAGTACAACACCCGCTATGAAGCACGGGACTCCAGCGAGATCCAGGCCGCGCTGCATTATATCAATGCGGGCGCCTATGACGAGGCTCTGCATGTGCTGGAAACGGTGAACCCCGCCGATCGGGACGCGAAATGGTACTACTGCTCCGCCCGGGCCAACTACGGTAAGGGCAACCGGGTGGCCGCTATGGAGCACATTCGCCGTGCCACCCAGATGGAACCGGACAATATGGACTATCAGCGGTTTTACCAGACCGTGCAGAGCGGCGGCAGGGCCTACCAGAACACCGGCAGTCACTACGGCTACAATACCTGTAGCACCAACGACAGTTGCAGCAGAATGTGCATGTTCTGGTGTGCCTTTAATCTTTGCTGCGGCGGCAACGGCTTCTACTTCTGCTGTTAAAGGAATGGATCTATGAAACTACCCATTGTATCAAGGAAAGAGATGGAGGAGACTCAGTTCCGTCTGGAGGAGCTGAATCAGGAATACCAAAACTACCGCCGGAGAAACGCGGATGTAAAGGAAGCTTCCTACCGTCAGGGAAAGAATGACGCGTTAAAGGAGCTGCTTTCCGTTTATGACAATCTTCTCAGAGCCCTGGAACAGCCCTGCGAAGACGAAGCCTTTCTCGCCGGGATCCAGATGACCATGAACGCCATGAAAAGGACGCTGGAACATATGGGCGTCACTGAGATTGAAGCCCTTGGAGCGGTCTTTGATCCCACACTCCACGAGGCCATGGACCATGTAGAGGACCCCGAACTGGGCGAAAACGTGGTGGCGAAAGTGATTCTCACCGGTTTCCGACAGGGAGACACGGTTTTGCGCCATGCCCTTGTGGCTGTGGCCAATTAAACGGAGGTAATTTAGATATGTCAAAAACCATAGGAATTGATCTTGGTACTACCAACTCCTGCGTCTGCGCCCTGGAGGGCGGCGAGGCAGTGGTAATCCCCAACGCGGAGGGCGGCAGAACAACCCCTTCTGTGGTGGGCTTTACAAAAACCGGCGAACGACTCATCGGTCAGACCGCAAAGCGTCAGGCCGTGGCCAACCCGGATCGGACCATTTCCTCCATCAAGCGTGAAATGGGCACCGACTACACCGTAAACATCAGCGGCAAGCGCTACACCCCCCAGGAGATCTCCGCAATGATCCTGATGAAGCTGAAAAAGGACGCGGAGGAATATCTGGGCGACACAGTGGACAGCGCCGTGATCACCGTCCCCGCTTATTTCACCGACTCTCAGCGTCAGGCCACCAAGGACGCCGGCAAGATCGCCGGCATGGAGGTCAAGCGCATCATCAACGAGCCCACCGCTGCGGCCCTGGCCTACGGTGTGGACAAGGAGGACGCCCAGAAGGTCATGGTCTACGACCTGGGCGGTGGCACCTTTGACGTTTCCATTCTGGACATCAATGGCGGTGTCATCGAGGTTATGGCCACCGCCGGCAACAACCGCCTGGGCGGCGACGACTTCGACGCCTGCATTGTGGATTTCCTGGTCTCTGAGTTCAAAAAAGAGAGCCGCATTGATCTCTGCAAGGACGCTGCCGCCATGCAGCGTGTCCGTGAGGCCGCAGAGAAGGCCAAGATCGAGCTTTCCGGCGTCACCTCCACCACAGTGAATCTGCCCTATCTGTCCGTGGGCAAGGAAGGCCCCGTCCACATGGATGTGACCCTGACCCGTGCAAAATTCAATCAGCTCACGGCCCATCTGGTGGAAAAGACCATGGGTCCCGTACAGCAGGCCCTTTCCGATTCCGGTCTCCGTACCGACGATCTGAGCAAGGTGCTGCTGGTGGGCGGTTCCACCCGTATTCCCGCGGTGCAGGACGCTGTAAAGCGCTTCACCGGCAAGGAACCCTTTAAGGGCATCAACCCCGACGAGTGCGTGGCCATGGGCGCGGCCCTTCAGGCCGGCGTCCTGGGCGGCCAGGTCAAGGGTCTTCTGCTGCTGGATGTTACGCCCCTGTCCCTGGGCATCGAAACTCTGGGCGGCGTCTGCACCCGACTGATTGACCGAAACACCACCCTGCCCATCACCAAGAGTCAGATCTTCTCCACCGCCCAGAACTTCCAGACCTCCGTTGAGATCAACGTGCTTCAGGGCGAGCGTCAGATGGCGAGGGATAACAAATCTCTGGGCAAATTTAAGCTCACCGGCATCCGCCGTGCTCCCAGAGGCGTGCCCCAGATTGAAGTCACCTTCACCATTGACGCAAATGGCATTGTCAATGTTTCCGCCAAGGATCTGGGCACCGGCAAACAGCAGGCCATTACCATCACTGCATCCTCCAACCTTTCTCAGGAGGACATCGACCGTGCCATCTGGGAAGCCCAGCAGTACGCCGCAGAGGATCAGCGCCAGAAGGAGGAAGCCACTGCCAAGGATCAGCTGGAGCAGCTGATGTATCAGGCCCAGGCCGCCAAAAAGCTCAGCAAGGATCAGAAGCACGCCCGGAACGAGGCCATCCGTAACGCCCAGAAGGCAAAGAAGAGCAAGGACCCGGCCCAGATGCGTCAGAGCATTCAGGAACTGGAACAGCTCATCGCTTCCTTCGGTGCCAATGTGGAATACGACGAAAACGCACCCCAGGATGCGGATTATGAGCCCGCCGATGACGATGAATAAATAAATATCCGGGTTGGAATACCGACAAAAGCCGTCGGATTCCAACCCGGTTTTTATTTTGTCAAAATCAGAATGCGATCTTCATAAACAGGGCCACCAGACAGAGGATCAGGGCGCAGGGAACATAGAGAAAACGTCCCGCGCTGTGCCAGAGCGTTCCATGAGGGCGGGAATTTCCCTTGTTGATTTCCCCCAGCAGTTCATCCTTCTTCATGATCCAGAACCAGGAGATGGCTCCCAGCGTTGCACCAATGGGGATGATGTAAATGGAGACGATATCCATCCAGGGTCCCCACTTGGCGATGGGTTCCATACCGAGGCCAAAGCCCAGGCAGATTACGCACAGTATCACCAGCACCAGCTTACGGCTGAGCTTGGGGAACTTGTGCTGCATAGATTCGCCCACCGCTTCAAACATATTCTGAAGGGAACTGACACCGGCGAAGATCATGGCAGTGTAGAGGATGATGGCAAACAGCCGCCCCAGAGGGATATCCTGAAGGATTCTGGGCAGCGTTACAAACAGCAGAGCGGGGCCTGCCCCCACATCCAGCCCGTAGGCAAAGCAGGCAGGAATGATCACCAATGCGGCCACCAGTGCAGCAATGGTATCAAAGACAGCGGTGCGAACTGCCAGCTTTACAGCGTTTTCCTCTTCATCCAAATATGCGCCGTAGACGATCATGCCGCTGCCGGTAACAGACAGGGAGAAGAAGGCCTGTCCCATGGCCCAGACCCACACCATGGGGTCTTTCAGTGCAGACCAGACGGGGGTGAACATGAACCGGTAGCCCTCGGCAGCCCCGGGAAGCAGAGCAACACGGATCGCAAGGACCACAAAGATGATAAAGAATACAGGCATCATGATCTTATTGGACTTTTCGATGCTCTTTGCACCCAGAAGCAGGGTCAGCAGGGTACCCACCACCACGATAATATGAAAGGGAACCACAGAAAAGTCGGTGGAAGACACGGCATCAAACCAAACAGCAGTGTCTGTCTGCATCAGTTCACCGGTCACAGATGAGAAAAATGCCTTGAGTACATAGGCAATGATACAAGCGTAACCGATGGCAATGCACATGGAGCCCGCAAGGGGGAGCCAGCCCAGAAGCCCGCCGGTACAGCCCATCTTTTCCCCACGGGTGGCCCAGGCATTTTTGTAGGAACCCAGAGTACCGGTGCGGGAACGACGACCGATTGCATATTCCGCAGAAAGGCCCACCGCACTGAACAGGACCACAAAAATCAGATAGGCCACCAGAAATGCACCGCCACCGTAGGCGCCCATTTTGGCAGGAAAGCCCCAGACATTTGCCATACCTACGGCAGAGCCTACCGCAGAGAGAATAAATCCCCATCGGGAGGAAAATCGGTGTGTTTTTTTATGTTCCATGGTTTATCCGCTCCTTGACATTCATTGCATTTAATTTATAATGGTATCAGATATTTGTCAAATTCATGTTTTTTATGAACAGTATTAGAATCTTTAATCGGAGTGAAATGCATGGAACTGAAAAGTCTAAACACGTTTATTCAGGTGGCAGAGCTGGGCAGCTTTTCCCGGGCCGCGGAGAAGCTGGGATATTCACAGCCCTCAGTGTCTGTTCATATCCGTCAGTTGGAGGAAACCCTGGGGGTACGGCTTTTTGACCGGATCGGTCACAGTGTTCGTTTGACGGACAAGGGCCGGGAGATCCTTGCCTACGCACAGCGGATTTGCCATATGTGTCAGGCCATGGAACACTCTGCCGGACAGACCAGCGATGTGCATGGCATCATTCGGCTGGCTACGGCGGAGTCTCTCTGCGGCCCCCTGTTGGTCCGCGGTTTTTCCCGGCTGCGGAAAGTGTATCCGGGTATTTGCCTGGAGCTGACCACCGCCGGTACCGCCGAGTTGTTCCGCTTGCTGGACCACAACGAGGTGGATATGGTCTGCACGCTGGACAGCCACATATATAACTCCAATTATGTCATTGCCTGTGAAGAAAAAATCGGGGTGCACTTTGTGGTCCCCAGCCACTCCCCCCTGGCAAAGCAGAAAAGCGTCACCAAGGAGGATTTTTTGCAGCAGGATTTCCTGCTGACGGAGAAGAATATGAGCTACCGGCGACTTCTGGATGAATGGATGGCCAGTGATTCCCTGTCCCTGGAGCCGGTTTTGGAGAATGGCAACGCGGATCTACTTTGCCGCCTAGTCCAAAACGGGGCCGGAATCTCTTTCCTGCCGGATTATGTCACAGAAGAGGCTGTCCGCCGGGGCACCGTGGTTCGGGTAAAGGCAGAGGGATTCGCCCCGGAGCTGTGGAAGCAGCTTTTGTACCGCCGGGATAAATGGATCTCCCCGCCCATGGAAGCGGTTCTGAGCCACATGGCCCAGATTCTGCTGGCAGAGGGCAATGCTAACGAAAATTGACGCAAAAATGACCGCCAATGTGGCGGTCATTTTTCGAATACTTATTTACATTCAGCTTCCTTGTCCTTTGCGGCAACATAGGCCACCAGGTCCAGGGTCTTGCTGGTATAACCGGTCTCATTGTCGTACCAGGCCACCAGCTTGAAGAAGTTGTCTGTCAGCGCGATACCGGCTTTGGCATCAAACACACAGGTTCTCTTCTCACCGACAAAATCCATGGAAACCACATCATCCTCGATGTAGCCCAGAATGCCCTTCAGTTCGCCCTCGGAGGCTGCCTTGATGGTCTTGCAGATGTCCGCGTAGCTGGCAGGCCTCTCCAGCTCTACAGTCAGGTCCACCACGGAAACGTCCAGGGTGGGAACGCGGAAGCTCATGCCGGTGAGTTTGCCGTTCAGCTCAGGGATCACCCGACCCACTGCCTTGGCTGCGCCGGTGGTGGAGGGGATGATGTTGCCCTCAGAAGCACGACCGCCGCGCCAGTCCTTTCTGGAAGTACCGTCAACGGTCTTCTGAGAGGCGGTGGTGGAATGGATGGTGGTCATCAGGCCCATCTTAATGCCGTAGGTCTCGTTGAGGACCTTGGACAGAGGCGCCAGACAGTTGGTGGTGCAGGAAGCACCGGAAATGACCTTCATACTGGGGTCATAGGTGTCCAGGTTTACGCCACATACAAACATGGGGCTGTCATCCTTTGCCGGAGCGGAAATAATGACTTTTTTCACGCTGGGGCTGTTGAAGTGGCCCATGCACTTTTCAGCGGTGGTAAACTTTCCGGTGGACTCAATGATGTACTCCGCACCGGTGGAAGCCCAGTCAATGTCGCCGGGTTCCTTCTCGCGGAAAGTAACAATTCGCTTGCCGTTTACATAGATTGCGGTGTCATCGTAACTGAGTTCGCCGGGGAAACGATGATGTACAGAGTCATATTTCAGCTTGTAGACCATGTAGTCCGGAGTAACGGTGTTGTTGATGGCGACGATCTCAATGTCGTCACGGAAGGCGGCTTCACGAACTGCCAGTCGTCCGATTCTGCCGAAGCCGTTGATACCCACTTTTACACTCATTGCCAGATATCTCCTTT
>CAZEPQ010000064.1:0-10454 GCA_964514175.1 uncultured Oscillospiraceae bacterium | reverse complement strand
GCCTCCGGTTATGGCGTTATGGCTCCTCAGATCCAGATGGGCAACCCCTTCTTCCAGATCGACAACGAGATCAAGTTCGGTCCCATGGAGGAAGGCTATAAGAAGTACCTCACCACTCTGGCAAAATGGTATGCCGACGGTCTGATTTACAAGGACTTCTATAGCTATGTGGATTCCAACACCAACCCCCCCGATGATCTGGTCCTGAACGATCAGATGGGTCTCTATGGCCTGAACACCCAGGACATCCCCAACCGCTACAGCGAAGTTGTGGGTAACAATCCTGATATCGTTGTTGTCGGCGCCTATGACCCTGTGGAAAATGAGGGCGATACTCTGCACTTCACCTCTGCCAGCGTTGCTTCCGCCACCGGTGGCTACTGCATCTCCACCCGTTGTGAGGATCCCGTTCTGGTTGCCCGCTGGGCAGACTACATCTACAGCGAGGAAGGCCAGATCCTGTCCAACTACGGCGTTGAGGGCTATACCTTTGATTACAACGAAGATGGCGAGCCCGAAATGAACGACATGATCTTTAACAATCCCGACGGCCTGCCCGAGCAGTTGGCAATTACCAAGTACGCCACCTTCTCTCTGGTTGGTGTTCAGGACGACTATCGTCAGTATGCACGTTTCACCGATGCTCAGTGGGAAGCTGCTAGAGACATTTGGTCTCTGGGCGACGATGCTTACACCATCCCCACCGGTGTTGAAATGACTTCTGACGAAAACCTTACCTTCGCCAACACCTACAGTGACATTAGCACCTATGTCGAGCAGTATACCCTGCAGGCAATCCTGGGTGATGTGGACATTGACGCAACCTGGGATCAGTATGTTGCTGATATCGAGGCAATGGATATTGCCACCTGCATCCAGATGCAGCAGGACGCTCTGGACCGCTATCTGGAACAGTAAGTAAATTCATAAGCATCTTTAGCCCGGTGGATCGCTCCACCGGGCT
Source organism: uncultured Oscillospiraceae bacterium (assembly GCA_964514175.1). Taxonomy (GTDB): domain Bacteria; phylum Bacillota; class Clostridia; order Oscillospirales; family Oscillospiraceae; genus HGM13006. Next base: position 9,490 of record CAZEPQ010000064.1, on the reverse strand, counting down.
TCTTTATTCCCCGGTATTCTAAGGGCAGCCCGCAATTTCCTCCTTGCTTATTCCGGCGAACTCCTGTATAATGAATTGGTTACAATTCCCTTTTACATATGAGGAGGATCCTATGTCAAACGAGATCGCAAAGGACCTGACCCAAGGTCCTGTTTTACGGCAGCTCACTGCCTTTGCCATTCCCGTAGCCCTGGCAAACGCTCTGCAGGCGGTTTACTCCATGGTGGACATGGTGGTGGTAGGCCAGGTGGTAGGCTCTTCCGGCCTTTCCGCCGTGGGCATCGGCGGCCAGATCATGGGTATGTTTATGTCCGTGGGTATGGGCTTCAGCTACGGCGCACAGGTGCTGCTTTCCCAGCAGGTCGGTGCAAAAGGCAAGGACTTGCAGCCCACCATCGGCACCCTGCTCACCTCTGAGGTGATTTTGGCACTGGTCTTCGGTCTGCTAGGCATTATCTACTGCAACCCCATGCTTTCTGTTATGAACACCCCCGAGGCAGCCTGGGATGACGCCCGGGGCTACACCATCATCTGCTGCTGCGGCATGCTGTTTATTTACGGCTATAATGCGGTGTGCGGCATCCTAAGAGGCATGGGCGAGAGTAAGCTGCCCATGATCTTCATTGCCATCGCTTCCGTGGTCAATCTGGTGCTGGATATTGTCTTCGTCTGGGGCTTCCACATGTCCGCCGCAGGCGCTGCACTGGCTACCGTCATTGCCCAGGGCGTCAGCTTTGTAATCGCGCTGGTGTACCTGTACAAGAACAAGGAGCGCTTTGGCTTTGACTTCAAGCTAAAGAGCTTCAAGCCCTCTATGGAGCGTCTGATCCCCATTTCCAAGCTGGGCATCCCCTACATTGCCCAGTGCCTGCTGATCACCTGCTCCATGATGTATGTCAACGCCATGGTCAACAAATCCGGTGTTGTGGCCTCCGCCGCGGATTCCATCGGCGGAAAGCTCAACTCCGTTATGAACATTGTAGTGGGCGCACTGGCTGTTTCCGGTGCCACCATGATCGGTCAGAGCTTCGGTGCCAGAAAGATGGACCGGGTCAAGGAGTGTTATCGGGCCGTTATGGTCATCTGTATGATCTTCTGTGTGTTCTTCTGCGCCATTTACATTCTGCTGGACGAGCAGATCTTCTCCCTGTTTTCTTCCGATCCGGAAGTCATCGCCATGGCCTCCCGCTATATGCCCATTGCCGCCGTTTGGCTCCTGTCCATGTTTTCCATGACCGCCCCCTACTGCGTGGTGGACGGCGTAGGCGCAGCCATGCTGGGCCTGGTGATCTCCATTATGGACGGCGTAGTGGCCCGTATCGGCCTGTGCATCCTGCTAGGCCGCTTCATGGGTCTGGAGGGCTACTGGCTGGGCAATGCTCTGGCAGGCTTCGTCACCACCATTATGGCCGGTGCCTACTATTACTCCGGCAGATGGAAGAAGCGTCAGCCCCTTCTGGAGCAGACAAATACACCTGCAACCTAAGCCAAAGCGGCGGGACCTTTCAAAGGCCTCGCCGCTTTTCTCTTATCTCAACACAATTTCCTGCTGTGTTTTTCCATCTGTGAATACCAGTGAGACCACTTCCTCCGGATTCACCGGTATTTCCAGATAGAAGGCGCATTCCGTACGGCCCATATCCTCATTGTACTGGGCAACACCTGCGGAAATGGGCACCTGAGTGCCGTCCGCCAAGTAAATTGCAAATACATAGAACTGCACCCCGGGGTCTGCCGCCTCCATATCCGCAATGTCTCCTGCATCTTCGCTCAGAAGCATTACATTGTCAGCCTCGCTTGTAAAGCAGAATTCTACACTGCCTTCCGACAGGGAAATATCTGACACGGTCAAAACCGTCCCATCATCAAATTCCACCGTCTTCTCCACCGTTAAAGCCTTCACTTCTTCGCACTCCGGCAGCGTGAATTCAAAATTCCACGGTCCACAGAAGGTTTTGGTAAAATCGTCGAAGGGCAGCGCATCCAACGACAGGCTCACCGCCGCATTCCCAAGCATTGTCCCCTCCGGCAGATCAAATTTTACTGTGCTTTGCAGTGTACATCTTTCCCCATCCTCCCAGTTCAGCAGCCGGTCTGCAATGACCCACTGGCCCGGATAGCTTTGTCCGTCCACTACTGCGGTGATTTCAGACTGAGGTGCGTTATTGAAAGCGTCAGCCAATCCCACAAAATCCACAGTATAGACATAATAAAGGGTGTCCGTGGTGCAGGTCACAGAATCCACCGTTACAGAAACTCCGTCCACTGTGACCATCTCCCCTATATCTGCACTGCGGTTTTCCAGATAGGACTGTTGGGTCTGTGTCATTTCCGCTCCGTCACGCTGGGTCCAAATTTCAGAAAAATAATTTCCGATTTTTGTTTTCGAGACCGCAAACACGCTGCCCACCAACAGTATCACAATAATCGCTGCAATCAACACCCTCCGCATGGTGCGTGACATGTTTTTCTTTGTCATAACTGCATCCTCCTTGGCATTCAAGATCAGATCTTCATCCAGGTCACAGATCGCCCAGAACAGCACATCAGATTTCATAGAGAGAATCCCTCCTTTTCCAGAAATGCTTTCAATTTTCGCCGCATACGGTACAGTTCCGTTTTTACCCGCTCCGGTTTCAGCCCCATGGTATCGCCGATGGCAGGGATAGATTCATAGTACCAGTATCGTAAAACGAAGATCTTTTGCTTCTGAGGAGGCAATCCCCGGACAAACTCCGAAATACACGCCGCAAGCTGCTTGCGTTCCATCACGTCCTGTGGTTCTTCCAGAGAAGCCACCTGCAATTCCGCCAAAACTTGCGGCAACTGTCCCCGCTTTCGGGCTTTGTTGGCCCGATACCGGTTAATTGCCAGATTATGTGTAATCCGTCCCGCATAGCCCTTCAGCCGCTGGGGTCTGTTGGGCGGAATGGACTCCCAAAGTTTGAGATACATATCCGCCACGCATTCCTCCGCATCCTCAAAGGACGCCAGGATGTTGTATGCGATGGCGGTGCAGTAGGGGCCGTATTTATTCTTTGTTTCCACAATGGCGGTTTCAGCACGCTGAAAGTACAGCTCGATAATTTTTGAATCCTCCATAGGCTGCCTCCTTTCCTGTTTTTCAAAAGGCCTTTTCACTTATATATACAACATTTTTACCTTCTCGGTATACAAATGAAAAGAAATTTTTCTTCTTTTTTTCGGTACATGACAAAGCTCTTCCCCAATGTCAGATTTTATGATATAATGACCCCAATGAATTTATAAAATATAGGAGGCAATTATGACCTATCAGGAAGAATTTATTGTATTTATGGTACGCTCCGGCGTGCTGACCTTCGGTGATTTCACCACCAAGTCCGGCCGCAAGACCCCCTATTTCATCAACACCGGCAACTATAAGACCGGCGCTCAGGCGGACGCTCTGGGCACCTACTACGCTGCCTGCATCCAGGAGAATCTGGAGAAGGCCGGCGGCGCAGACGTTCTCTTTGGACCTGCCTACAAGGGCATTCCTCTGGTGGTGACTTCCGCCGCCAGCCTGTACCGGAACTACGGCGCAGACTACCCCTACGCCTTCAACCGCAAGGAAGCCAAGGATCACGGCGAAGGCGGCAACCTGGTAGGCGCCAAGATCAAGGACGGCGACCGCATTGCCATCGTGGAGGACGTGGTCACCGCCGGCACCGCTGTCCGTGAGACCATTGCCCTGTTCAAGACCATCGCCGACGTAAAGATCAACGCCCTGTTCGTTTCCGTAGACCGCATGGAAAAGGGCACCGGCGAGAAGTCCGCCCTGGACGAGCTACGGGACGACTACGGCATCAACGTATTCCCCATTGTCACCGTCCGCCAGATCATTGATTTTCTGCACAACCGTCCCATCGACGGCAAGGTATACATTGACGACGCCATGAAGGAGCGGATGGAAGGTTATCTCGCCACCTACGGCGCGAAAAAGTAATGGCGGAGCCCAAGCATCCCCACGGCGGTCACCGCCAACGGATGAAGGACAAGTTCCTCCAAAACGGACTGGACGCCTTCCATGACGTAAATGTACTGGAAATGACCCTGTATTACGCCGTTCCCCAGAAGGACACCAATCCCATGGCCCATCATCTGCTGAACACCTTCGGCTCTCTTTCCGGCGTATTTGACGCCTCTATGGAGGACCTAATGGACCGGGGCAAGCTGACCCAAAATGCCGCCACCCTCATCAAGCTGATCCCGGCGGTTGCCCGACGGCAGCAGATTTCCCGGGCCAGTTTCGATACCATTTTGGATACCACCCAGCGCTGCGGAGATTATCTCACCCCCTTCTTCTTCGGTGAAACGGAGGAAGTAGTATACCTGCTGGGGCTGGATGCCAAATGTAAGGCTTTGGGCTGTGTGAAGCTGTTCAGCGGTACCGTGAATTACGCCAACCTGAGCATTCGCCGGGTGGTGGAGACAGCTCTCAGCATGAAGGCCACCTCCGTGGTACTGGCCCACAATCACACCAGCGGCATCGCTGTTCCCTCCCAGGAGGACATTCACACCACCACTGCCGTGGCTCACGCCCTGGATCTGATGGGCATTCTGCTGGCTGACCACATTGTGGTGGCAGACGGAGACTATGTTTCCATGGCAGAAAGCGGTTTGATCCGGCGAACAGATTGATAAGCTCTCCCCCGGTTTTGCCTGTGCATAACCGGGGGTTTCTGCAATGTTCACGCAATGTTTACGATTCTTTTCCATCTGCCAATTGCGTGTTCTCCGTATTTTTTGGTATAATATAAAAAAGTGATCTGATGGCATACATGCCACACAAAAAAGTATTTTAAAGGAGGTTCGCATATGCCAGGTCCAGGTGGTGGCTCCAGCGGTGGAGGTTTCAGAGGCGGCAGCGGTGGAGGTTCCGGCGGTTTTCGGGGCGGCAGCTCCGGTGGTATGGGCGGAGGAGGCTTCCGTCCTGGCGGCGTCGGGCACGGACCGCAGCCCTATAGATCCTATCGCCCTTACAGGGGCTTCGGTTTTTATCGCCCCATGGGCTGCAGCTCTGTGCTGTTTATACCCGTCTTTTTGATTCTGTTTATTGGAATGATGCTGATCTGGCTGTTTGGAGGCGGAACCTACGAAGGTGATGCCATCACCAGCGGCAGCGGCACCTATATCTACGACGAAGAGAAGTTCCAGGCCTTTGCGGATCAGGAGTATCAGAAGGCCTTTGGAGATTCTGACTGCTATGAGGGCAACATCCTGCTGGCAGTCCTGACCAACGACGAGGCGGACGACTATTTCGCCATCGCCTGGGTGGGTGATGAGATTGACCCGGAGATTCGCAATATGTTCGGCGGCTATACGGAGCTGGGCGACGCCATGAACCAGTATGTAAACGGCACCTACTACGCCTACTCGCTGGATTCCGACCTGGCTGCTGTCGTGCAAAGTATGACCTCTCAGGTAGCCGCAATCTCCAACGGTACCGTGCTGTCCCATTCCAACGCCTATTTCCGAAACTATTCCGACCTGGATCTCAGCCAGGACACGGTCAACGCCGCCCTGACAGAATTCAAGGCCCAGACCGGTATCCCCATGGTCATTGTGGTGGAAAGTCTGGAAGAGGTGTTCTCCAGAAAGTCCTCCTTCGGAAGCATTTTCTCCGGCGGTGCGCTGCCCTTTATTCTGATCGCGGTGGTGGTCGTGGCGGCGGTTCTGGTGAAAAAGAAATCGAAAAAGAGCGAGGATTGATCCGTTTCCCCGTTCCGGATGCCCCTGACAACCGGATAATTTAACAGCATCGAAGTTCCTTTGCCGCCATTGTACCGATGAATACAGCGGAAGTGTAGAGAACAGCGGCTGTCCTTTTGGGCAGCCGCTGTTGCTATTGACAAGAAAAAGAACTTCCAGTACACTGTACTTATTCTTTTTCCTCTGGGAAGGAGCAAACCACATGAAACCTGTACAGAATTTAATGGAGCTCATCGGCAACACGCCTTTGATGGAGCTAAAGCACAGCGGCAAGATTTGGGGCACAGGCGCTCCCATCTACGCCAAGCTGGAATATTTTAACCCCCTCGGTTCCAGCAAGGACCGGGCAGCCCTTTACATGATCGAGGCAGGAGAGCGGGACGGGAGCATCCGGGAAGGCACTGTGATCATCGAACCCACCTCCGGTAACACAGGCATCGGTCTTGCCTACATTGCAGGGCTGAAGGGCTATCGCCTGATCCTGACCATGCCGGAAAACATGAGCCAAGAGCGCCGCAGCCTTCTGTCTGCCCTGGGTGCGGAGATCGTGCTGACCCCGGCAGACCAGGGCATGAACGGCGCCGTACAGAAGGCTCAGGCCCTGCACGCCCAGCATCCCAATTCCGTCATCCCGGACCAGTTTGCAAACCCGGCTAACGCGGAAGCCCATGTCAATACCACTGCCCCAGAAATCCTCTGTGCCCTGGATGGAAAGGTGGACATTTTCGTGTCCGCTGTTGGCACCGGCGGCACACTGACCGGCTGTGGCAGGGCCTTAAAAGCCCACGATCCCACCTGCCGCATTGTCGCCGTGGAGCCTGCGGCTTCCCCCCTGCTGTCCCAGGGAAAGGCCGGCCCCCATAAGATCCAGGGAATCGGCGCCAACTTTATCCCGGACCTGCTGGATCAAAGCCTCATTGACGAGATCATCCCCGTCACAGACGAGGATGCCTATGACATCTGCCGTCAGGTGGCAAAGCAGGAGGGCCTGTTGGTGGGCGTCAGCTCCGGCGCTGCCCTTTGGGCCGCCAAATCCCTAGCTATGAGGCCCGAAAACCGGGGCAAGAATATCGTTGTGATCCTGCCGGATACCGGCATGCGGTATCTATCTACCGATCTCTATACAGAATGACAAAATCCTCCCTGTCCATTTGCCTGACAGGGAGGATTTAATCGATATTCTTACGGAAGGCGGTTTTCCAGACGCTTCATCAAAATGCCCCCCACAATACCAACGGCGCAGCCGGCCCCCAGGCCGCAGAGCATCAGCACCGGGAGATAGGCCATCAGCCCTGCCGTCTCCAGAATGACAGAGGCCACGATCATCTGGCCCAGATTGTGGAACATGCCACCCATGACAGAGACAAAGACCACGCTGCACCGCTTCTTGAGAAGCCACATCACCAGATAGCTGAGGATTCCACCCAGCAATGCGTAGAAAAAAGAAAAGGCATTGCCGAACAGAAATGTGGACAGCAGAATTTTGAGGCAGCACAGCACCGCTCCCGCCCCAGGGCCCAAAAGGTACAATCCCATAAGGACTGAGAGGTTGGCAAGCCCCAGCTTTGCCCCCGGCAAAGCGCCGGATACAGGGATCAGGGAATCCAGCCAGCTAAGAACGAAGGCCACGGCGGCAAGCAGCGCCAGGGTGGTAAGCCGTTTTGCATTACCCTGCGATTGCATCGATCTCCACCTCCGTCTCATCCATGCTTTTTACACTGACCACGATCCTTGCGGGGAGACATACGATCTGTTCTCCAGCCTGAGAAACGGGAACGTGATTCTGGCAGATAAGATCAGGGCAGGTGGAATCCTCCACCCGAACCTGACCATTCTCCACAACCACAGTAAGGAAAAAATCGCCCCAGCCCTCCACCGGGTATTCCCCAGGCTGGTTTAGATTCAGGGTCAGCACCGTTTCCCCATCCATGGTCACAATGGCGGTATTTCCCTGAGATTTGGGCCAGAAGGCCCACAGGCACAGGGCCAGAATCAGCAACAAAAGCACGGCGATTTCGGCTTTTTTCAGCTTCACTGTGTCACCTCCAGCACCGTTACAGCCTCTTCCGAGGTGATATTCAATCCGGGGGTGGCAAATATGCCGCTTTGAGTAATCAGCACCATTTCAAAGGGATCTGTATCATTCAAACACTGCTGCCAATAATCCACCGCCCCATCGAAGCCCTTGACAAACAGAGCTGTGGAAAGGGCGTCGGCCCAGGGTCCATTTTCGCAGACAATGGTGACAGAAAGCAGATCTGTTTCCGCAGGATAGCCGGTCTCCGGGTCCAAAATGTGGTGATATTTCACCCCATCCTCCTCGAAATACCGCTGATAGGCCCCGGAGGTCACCACATAGGTCTCATATGCCCCCGGAATAGACAGGAGCGCAATGCTTTCCCCGGAACCATCGGGCTTTTCCACCGCAACCATCCAGTTAGAACCATCGGGTTTAACGCCGTGAATGCCCACATTGCCGCCCAGGGAAATAATCGCAGACATCTCCCGACCATTGGCCGCGATATTGCGAATCACCTGCTGGGCAGCATATCCCTTCGCAATACCGCCCAAATCTATTCCCATGCCCTCCGGCATGACCAGGTCCCCTTGGGACCATTCCGCCATTTCATAGCCTGTATGAGAAAGCGCCGCCTGAAGTTCCTCCTCCGTGGGCACAGAAAAGTCATCGTCATAAAAGCCCCAAAGGTCCATCAGTGCATAAACCGTAGGGTCGTAAGCGCCATCGGTGGCCTCTGCGATCCAAAGGGTTTCTTTCACCATCTGACGATCTTCATTGGACAGCGCATCCAGCGCATTTTCTGCCCCGGCATTACACATGGCAACGGGGCTCTCCGGGTCTGTCACGGAAAGCTGGTCCTCCAGATCATAGATGATGCCCTTGCTCTCGGACAAAACCGCGTCCGCCCTGGCGCCGGAGTCATAAAGGGTAAAAGTCATCACCGTATCCATTGCGAAAATGGTATCGGTGGTCTTTTTTTCTCCGCCGCAGCCTGTGAGACACAGGCAAAGTGCAAGAAGCACTGGGATAAGTCTTTTCATGGAAACCTCCAGTGTGGTTCATCGAAATTGGTGCAGGAGCGCCCGAATCTTACCTTGGGGGACGGTTGAAAAAGGTGCGCTGCCAAAAGGCAGCGCACCCATTGTTTCGATACCTGAGCTGCAATCAGGAGGTAGCAACCAGACCGCCATCGGGATAGATGGAGGAAGCGGTGACCATATCGGAAGCAGCGGAAGCCAGGAAGATAGCGGGGCCGACAACGTCGATCTCGTAGCCGATTCTCTGAGCGGGCAGGGAACCAGCGATGCCGTTACGGGTAGCCTCATCGGGGGGCAGCATGCCAACCATCATGGGAGTGTAGGTGATGGTGGGTCCGATCAGGTTGACCTGGATGTTGGGACGCAGGTCAGCAGCGAAAGCCTTGGTCAGCATCTCGACAGCGCCCTTGGTGGTGTTGTAGGGAACGTTGCCGTTACCGCCGTTAGCAACAGCACGGATGCCGCGGACGGAACCGATGTTGATGATCTTGCCATAGCCCTTGTTGGGGTTGCACTTGCCGTGCTCGAAATCAGCCTCATCGACCTTAACTTCACCCTCGTCCAGGTTGTTGGACTTCATCCAGTTACCGAAGTAACGGCAGGTGTACATCAGGGAGGTGATGTTGGTGTTCAGCATAGCCTTGAAGTAATCGGTGTCGATTTCCCAGGACCAAGCCTTCTTGTTGATACCCTGGGAGTT
>CAZEPQ010000063.1:0-10468 GCA_964514175.1 uncultured Oscillospiraceae bacterium | reverse complement strand
AGCCGTCAGCAAAGCTGACTGAGGATGGATGCAGGAGGCAGTGCGATAATAAAAAGTTTCCGGCAAATTCGTACTGCGGTATGAATTCCTCCCCCGCTTACGCGGCCCCTCTTCCTCTTTTGGGAGGGTTAAGGGCATTGTAGCAAATTTCACTATGCTGTGATATAATAGCAACCTGCCGGGTTTGGCAGGCTCCTATTTTCTTCGGATTGGACTGATAACATGAAACGGGAATTTTATCAGAACTTGCATGATTTTGTATTGGCGTATTCGGAGCTTCAAAGGGTGGTGATGCTCTGCACCAAGTTTCTGCCGGGAATCGTATACGCATCCTACCCCCTGATGCTGCTGATCCTCCTTTTTACAAAGCAGGACATGCTGCTGCGGGCTGTGCTGGTTCCTGCTGCGGGATTTCTGATCTGTACGGTGCTGCGGGCAAAGATCAATGCCCCACGGCCCTATGAAAAACTGAACATTCCTGCCATTACCAAAAAGGATACCGTGGGAAAGTCCTTTCCCTCCCGCCATGCGGCCTGCGGTTCGGTGATCGCCGTTACCGCTCTATGGGCGCTGCCATCTCTGGGGATTTTTCTGCTGGTGGTCAGCGTGCTGATTGCGGTTTCCCGAGTTTTTGCCGGGGTACATTTCATCCGGGATGTACTGACCGGCTGGCTGCTGGGTGCAGTGGTGGGGGTTATTGGAATATTGCTGTAAAGAAATCGCTGCTGTCTCTCCCCGAGGCAGCAGCGTCTTTTCTACACAATCGATTTACATAATTTTGATTATTTGCAACTTTCTTGCGGAATGCGTACCGTCAGTACCAATTCCTCCCCCTCCTGCGATTGCAGCATTTGGGCGGGGATCCCGGCGGATTGCAGCAGCCGTGTGTCCTGATCCAGCCGCTGCAAAAACAGCCGGGTATCCCGGAGTTTGTAGCGTTCCTCCCCCTGGGCCGCATGGTTTTTAAGATAGGTGTCAATGTACTTTTCCGCCTGAAGAATGCTCATGTGCTTGTCCGCCATGACCTCCAGCACCTGGAGCCGCTCCGTCTCCCCACTGATCCGAAGCAGCTCCCGGGCGTGCCGCTGGCTCATGTTCCGTTCCCGCAGGGCGCCTCTCACCTTGGGACTGTGCTGCAAAAGCCGCAGCTTGTTTGCAATGGCAGATTGGCTCCGGCCCAACCTTCTGGCGGCCTGACTCTGGGTGAGGCGGCTGTGACAGAGGTATTTTTGTAGCAGCTCCGCTTCGTCGAAATAGTGCAGATCCTCCCGCTGCAAATTCTCCGTCAGGCTGATGAGTTCTGCATCCTGATACTCCACCTCCATCAGCAGACAGGGGACCTCCCCAAGTCCCGCCAGTCTTGCCGCCATGAGCCGCCGATTTCCGGATACCACCGTGAAATGCTCCCCATTTTTTCTCACCGTCAGGGGCTGTAATATTCCCACCTGTCCGATGCTGGCAGCCAATTCCTGAAGCTGGGTGGTGGTTCTGCCCCGGCTTGGCTGCCCCAGTTTTACCAAATGGAGGGGGAGATACAGGATCCTGCCCTCCGAATTGAGATTGTACGACATAAACTTCCTCCCCGGGGCAGTGGAATTTGCCCCTTGTGATAACCATATATTATCATAAATGTAAATAAATGCTAGTAAAATATGTCGAAAAACAGAGGGGAAATGAAAATAATATTCCCCCTGGAAAAAATCAGCCCTTTTCCAGGGCCTTTCCCAACTCCTGCAAGAGGAGATTCCACCGCACCTCGGCCTCTGCCACCAATTCAGTCAGTATTTGAGCTTCTTTTCCCGTGGCGGTTTCCGAGAGCTGTTGAAGGGCATCCTGTTGGCGCCCTTGTACTTGCAGCAGCCAGCGCAGACGGGCGGCGTAGGTTTCCTTGGGGTCACGGTGGCTGCCTGCGGCTGTGATTCGGGGAGTTTGCCCTGTTTGGAGGAAATAAAGGCTTTTCAGCCGCTGATTTTCAACGATCTGCCGCTGGGCAAGCTGACTGTGGAGCCGCCGCCCACTGCGGCCCAGGGTGGAATAAGCCGAAGCAAGAAGTTCCCCGGTTCGCAGTGCCGCAAGAAGCCTTTGCTCCTGGGGCGGAGCTGTGGGTTTTTCCGTTTTTTCTGCCGCTTCGGAGGCAGCCGTCACCCGGCGCCAGACGGCAGCCTCGTCGATTTTTCGTTCCAAATCCATCACCTCGTTATAGTTTATGCAGGGGAACAGGACGGGGTGTGGAAAATTTCTCTCCCGGTTCATATTTGACATCCTTCGGTCACATAAATGCGCCTTGTCAAGGGGAATTTTTCGTGCTACCATATGCTTAGAATTAAAAACGACATTTTACAAGGAGGAACTCAACATGCGCTATAAAAACCTGCTTTCTCCCATCTGCGTCGGCGGCGAGATCGTCAAAAACCGACTGACCTACCCCAACGCCTCGCCCCACTTCCTGCAGGGCCCCGAAACCTATCCCGCCGAGGGCTATCGGGCCTTTGCAGCAAATCTGGCAAAGAACGGCGCTGCCATTGTGAACTTTGCTGAGTGGGCAGAGTATCCCCAGCAGCGTGTGGGCCCCATGGATATGGACATGACCCACATGCAGGCCTTTGACATGACCGATCCCGCCGTCCACAACTATGTGTCTCAGATGTGTGAAGAGGTTCATTTCTACGGATCCAAGATCATTGTGACCACCAATATGGTATTCCCCGAGGGCTACAGCCTCTACGGCGGACGGGGCATGGGCCCCCACGCCAAGCCCACCGAAGCATGTCCCCTGGAGAAAATGCCCGAGGCCATTGATCTGACGGTTCAGAAGCTCCGCCGCTACAGAAACCTGGGCTATGACGGCGTTTCCTTCCGCTGTGATATGCTGCTCCAGCTCGGTGGACACCGGGAGGATGCCTATTCCGGCGAGACTGTAGAGGGTCGTACCCGCCTGTTCCATGAGCTCTGCGCGGCACTGAAGCAGCAGCTCGGCAAGAAGTTCATCATTGAGGCCGTGGTGGCCTGGGAGCAGAACAACGGCTACGGCGGCAATGCCAAAATGGGCGGCGGCTACACCGAGGAGGACGCTCTGGAGTTCTGCAAGCTGTTTGACGACGTAGTGGACATTGTGGAGGTCCGTGAGCATGACGGCTGCCGCAGTCATCCCACCGGCTACAGCATGAAGGAATGGGATCATCCCTCTGTGGAGTTCTGCGCCAAGTGTAAGGCAGCGGGCATCAAGTCCCTGATGAAGCCTATCGGTGGCTTCCAGGACCCCGACGAGATGGAGCGGATCCTCCTTGCAGGCAAGTGCGACATGTTTGGCGTGGGCCGTGCCTTTATGGCAGATTCCGAGTACGGCAAGAAGCTGTATGAGGGCCGGGGCGAAGATATCACCCCCTGCCTCAAGTGCAACAAGTGCCACGGTGTTATGCTGTCGGAGCCTGCACCCTGGGTCTCTATCTGCTCCGTGAATCCTCTGCAGGGCCTGGGACATAAGATCCACCGTCTGGTGGAGGAATCCGCTCAGCCCAAGAAGGTTGCCGTCATTGGCGGCGGTCCCGCAGGTATGCGGGCAGCCATCTACGCTGCGGAGCGGGGCCATGATGTGACCCTGTACGAAAAGACGGACAAGCTGGGCGGCCAGTTGTTCCATTCCGACCACTTCTCCTTCAAGTGGCCTGTCCGCAACTTCAAAAACTGGCTGGTCTATGCTCTGGGTAAGTCCGGCGTGAAGGTGATTATGAACACCGAGCCAACCCAGCAGATGATCGTAGCCGGAGGCTATGACGCTGTGCTGGCTGCCACCGGTGCCAAGATCAATGTGCCTGATATCCCCGGTGTGAAGGACGAGAACGGCAATGCCAAGTATCTCACCTGCCTGGAGGCTTTGGGCAAGGAGGATACTCTGGGCAAGCATGTGGTCATTGTTGGCGGATCTGAAGTGGGCACCGAGACGGCTATGCACCTTTGCGAGCTGGGCCACAACGTCACTGTTCTGACCCGTCAAGGCAGACTGGCCCACAACGCTTCCGGCCTCCATTACATTACCATGGCCTTTGTCAAGGCCGGCCCCAACGGCGAAGCCAGAGAAGCCGCTGCCTGGGAAGCCTATGACAACCTCACCGGTATCACCGGTGCCGAGACCGTTAAGATTGAGGGCAACACCGTCACCTATGTTACCGAGGAAGGGGAAAAGACCATCACCGGCGACAGTGTCGTCATCTGCGGCGGCATGACCCCCTGTACTGCCGAGGCCTTCGGCTATGCCGGCCTGACCACCCAGTTCTATGCCATTGGCGACTGCAACGGCGCAGGCAACCTGGAGGTCTGCAACCGTGAGGCATATTCCAGAGCCATGATCCTGTAAGCGGATACAAAAATGACCTCCGCACTGCTTTGGCGGTGCGGAGGTTTTGTGCGCTGGCAGGAAATGGTTCGATAACTGGAAAGCTACCGGCGAAAACGCACTGCGGCACGGCGGCTTGAGGGCAAGCATCTTTGCACAATGGAATAAAAAGAGCGTGCCGCGTGGCACGCTCTAATTTGCATTCAAAGCACTTTAGACAGGAAGGACTGGGTCCGGGGGTTCTGGGGATTGCCCAAAACCTCAGCAGGAGTGCCGGACTCCTGAATGATGCCTTCGTCCATGAACAGGACACGGTCTGCCACCTCACGGGCAAAGCCCATCTCGTGGGTAACAACGGCCATGGTCATACCGTCCTTTGCTAGCTCCTTCATGACTTCCAGAACCTCGCCCACCATTTCGGGGTCCAGGGCGGAGGTGGGCTCGTCAAAGAGCATCATCTTGGGCTTCATAGCCAGGGCACGGACAATGGCGATACGCTGCTTCTGACCGCCGGAGAGCTGGTTGGGATAGGCGTCAGCCTTGTCCTCCAGGCCCACACGTTTCAGCAGGGCCAGAGCGGTTTCATTGGCCTCTTCCTGGCCTATGAGCTTCAAACGGGTGGGGGCCAGGGTTAGGTTCCGCATGACGGACAGATGGGGGAACAGGTTGAAGTGCTGGAACACCATGCCCATCTGCATACGCATCTTGTTGATGTCCACGCTGCCGTCGGTGATGCACTGACCATCGAAGAGAATCTCGCCGCCAGTGGGGCGCTCCAGCAGGTTCATACAGCGGAGGAAGGTGGATTTGCCGGAACCGGAGGGGCCGATGATAACCACCTTTTCGCCGGGAGCAATATGCTCGTTGATGTCCTTCAGAACAAGCTGGCTTCCGAAGGATTTTTGAAGATGATTAACGGTGATCACTTGCTCTGAGCCTCCTTTCCAGTTTGCCCATCAGGGCGCTGATACCCAGTACCAAGACGAGATAGATGAGGGCTACAGCGAACAGGGGCAACAGTGCGTCAAAGGTGGTGCCGCGAATGATATCGCCGCCGCGGGTCAGCTCGTTGAGGCCGATGTAACCGCAGATGGAGGTTTCCTTCAAAAGGGTAATCAGCTCGTTAACCAGGGAGGGCAGTACGCTCTTAAAGGCCTGGGGCAGGATAATATCCTTCATTGTGGCCACATAGCCAAGGCCCAGGCTCCGTCCGGCCTCCATCTGGCCTTTGTCCACAGCCATGATGCCGCCGCGGATGATTTCTGCCACATAGGCACCGGAGTTGATGGAGAAGGTGATCACTGCAACGGTGACCTTGGAACGGCAGGAGATCATGATGATAAAATACATGATCAGAAGCTGAACCAGGGCAGGAGTTCCGCGGATCACGGTGATGTACAGCCGGCAGATCAGGTTTGCCAATTTCAGGGGCAGGCTCTTGATGCCCGTCAGATCCTGGGGATCCTGCTGGTCATGGGCACATCGGATGATGGCCACGATCATACCGATGATGGTGCCGAAGATCAGGGCCAGAACGGTGACTTGCAGCGTGACGAAAAGACCGTCGGTGATAAAGTGCCAGCGGTTGTCTACAATGAAGTCCTGTATAAATTTTTCTTTCAGCTCAGCCATAAGTGGGCTCCTTTTCAAGCGAAAATACAGGGGCAGGAAGTCCTGCCCCTGTATCCGCGATTTTCTTACTCAGCAGGAATATACTTGGAGATGATGGAAGCCAGAGTGCCGTCGGCAGTCAGTTCTTCCAGTGCGCCGTTGATGGCGTCCAGCAGAGCGGTGTTGTCCTTGTTGATGGCGGCAGCGTAATCCTCAACAGCGTACTCGGTGTCCAGGATCTTCAGGCCTTCATTGGCAGCCACATAGCTCTTGGCGGGCTCGTTGTCGATGATGACAGCGTCGATCTTGCCGGAAACCAGAGCCATGACAGCGTCGTTGCCCTTGTTGTACTGCTCGACAAAGTCATCGCCGAACTCGTCGGTGGCGTAGATATCGCCGGTGGTGGAGAGCTGGACGCCGATCATCTTACCGGTCAGGTCATCCAGGGAGGCGATGTCGCCGTCTTCCTTCACGATGACGGACTGTACGCCGGTGGCATAGGTGCTGGAGAAGTTGACGTTCTGGAGGCGGTCCTCGGTAACGGTCATGCCAGCCAGGCCCATATCGGCCTTGCCGGTCTGCACAGCGGTGATGATGGAGTCAAACTCCATGTCTTCGATGACCAGCTCCAGGCCCAGCTTTTCAGCGATGGCGGCAGCGATCTCAGCGTCGATGCCAACGATCTGGTCGCCCTCATAGTACTCATAGGGGGGGAAGTAGGCGTTGGTGGCCATGGTCAGGACGCCGTCGGTGACGGTGGTAAAACCGGCAGCCTCGGACTCGGCGGCCTCTGCGGTGACAGGCTCGGAAGCGACTTCTGCGGCGGAGGAAGCCTCAGCAGCGGTGGTCTCGCTGGAGCCACATGCTACCATGCCCAGGCACAGAGCCATAGCAAGGAGCAGTGCGATAAACTTTTTCATAATAAATCATCCCTTCAAAAATGTTGGTTCTAAAAAAGATAAGCAGATTATAGCACTTTGGGGCAAAGAATGCAAGTGTATGCAAAAAATCTTTTTAATATTCATAAATATACAGAAAAATTGTGGATATTTCGTATATTTTTAAGGAAAATTAGCCCAAAAGCTGGCACAGGACTGCTTTCTGTGCATGGAGCCGATTCTCGGCCTGCTCAAAAATGGTGTTGGAGTGGGCCTCAAAGACGTCGCCGGTGATCTCCTCTTCCCGACGGGCGGGGAGACAGTGGAGTACCATGGCATCCGGAGCAGCCAGCTTCAAAAGGGCCTCGTTTACCTGATAGGTTCCCTCAAAGGCAGCCATGCGCTCGCCCTTTTGATGCTCCTGTCCCATGGAAACGAACACGTCAGTGTACACCACATTGGCGCCCTGGACGGCCTCCTTGGGATCACGGCAGAGGTGGAACTTGTCACCGTACCCGGCGGCAAAGTCCAGAACCTCCTTGGGAGGCTCATAGCCCTGGGGGCAGGCCACGGAGATTTCCAGACCCACCTTCAGACCGCCCACGATCAGGCTGGAGCAGACGTTGTTGCCGTCGCCCACGAAGCACAGCTTCTGCTGCTCAAGTACGGGGTGCTTTTCCCGAATGGTCATCAGGTCGCCCAGCACCTGACAGGGGTGGGACAGGTCCGTCATACCGTTGATGACAGGAACGGTGGCGTATTTTGCCAGAGTTTCCACATCGGACTGCTTGTAGGTGCGGATCATAATGGCGTCACAGTAGCGGCTCAGGGTCCGGGCGGTGTCCTCCACAGGCTCGCCCCGGTTCATCTGTGTGTCGGCATCTGTGAGGTACATGGCGTAGCCCCCCAACTGGAACATGCCGGTCTCAAAGGAGGCCCGGGTCCGGGTGGAATTCTTGGCGAAGATCATTGCCAGCACCTTGCCGGGGAGCTTCCGGTGGGGGATATCGTGCTTCTGGTCGTATTTCAGCTGATCCGCCAGATCGAGAATGTCGAAAATCTCGTCACGGCTCAGGTCCATCAGTTTCAGCAGATCTTTTTTCATGGTATCACGCTCCCAGAGTATTTGCCATGATTTCTACGCCCTTGTCCATCTCCTCCTGAGAAATGGTGAGGGGCGGCAGGAGCCGGATGGTGCCATGGCCTGCGGTGAGGCACATGAGACCGGCTTCCAGCATTTCCTTTACCTTGGCGCTGTAGTCGATGCCCTCCTTCAGGCTTACGCCCAGCATCAGGCCCATGCCCCGGACGGATTCTACCTGGGGGATGGCTTCGATTTTTGCTTTCAGGTAAGCGCCCTTTTCACGGACAGATTCCAGCACTTCATCGGTGAGCTGCTCCAGAACGGCAAGACCGCCGGCGCAGGAGATGGGGTTGCCGCCAAAGGTGGTGGCGTGGGTGCCGGGGGTGAAAACATTCTGAGTTTTTTCATTTGTCAGTATGCCTGCCAGGGGAAGTCCGCCGCCGATGCCCTTGGCAAAGCTCATTGCGTCGGGGAGAATGCCGTACTGCTGGAAGCAGAACAGGGAGCCGGTACGGCCCACGCCGGTCTGCACCTCGTCCACAGCCAGAAGCCAGTCCTTTTCGATGCAGAGCTGGGAAAGGCCGGAGACAAATTCCTGGGTAAGAGGCAGAACGCCGCCTTCTCCCTGAACCAGCTCCACCATGACGGCGCAGACGGTACCATCGTCCAGGTCCTTGATGGACTGGAGATCATTCGCGATGGCGTACTGGAAGCCCTCGGTGAAGGGGAAGAAATACTGGTGGAATACGTCCTGTCCTGTAGCTTTCAGGGTGGTGATGGTACGGCCATGGAAGGAGTCACGCAGGGTGATGATGGTGCTGCGGCCAGTTCCGTATTTGTCATAGGAATATTTCCGGCAGAGCTTGATCATGCCCTCGTTGGCCTCGCCACCGCCGTTGGCGAAGAAGGCCCGCTTCATGCCTGTGCGGGAGGTGAGCTGCTGGGCCAGCTTGATGTAGGGCTCGGAGTAGTAGAGGTTGGAAAGATGGGCCAGCTTCTTGGCCTGTTCGGTGACGGCCTCCAGCCACTTTTCGTTGCCGTAGCCCAGGCAGTTGACGCCGATGCCGGAGGCAAAGTCAATGTATTCCTTTCCCTCGGGGGAAACCAGGGTGGCACCATAACCGTGGTCAATGGCTACCGGGAAACGGCCATAGGTCTGCATGACGCAGCTCTGGTCTAAATTCATCAGTTCTTTGCTTGTCATATGGATCATCCTTTCGGAAGGTTAAGGGCGTACTTTTAATAGATCATCGTGCCCACACCAGCGTCGGTGAGAAGTTCGATGAGGACAGAATGCTCGATGCGACCGTCTAAAATATGGGCGCGGCTGACACCCCGGCGAACAGCCTCCACACAGCACTGGATCTTGGGGATCATGCCACCCTTGATCACGCCCTCCTGAACCAGCACGGGCACTTCGGAGATGCGGCATTTGGAGATCAGGGTATCGGGATCGTTCACATCCTGAAGGAGGCCCAGCACATCGGTGAGAATGATGAGCTTTTCAGCCCCCAGGGCCGCCGCCACCTGAGCGGCGGCGGTATCGGCGTTGATGTTGTAGCACTTCGCGCCGTCGGCACCGGCAGCCACGGTGGAAACCACGGGAATATAGCCTGCGGCCAGCAGATCGTTGATGGGGGTGGGATTCACAGCGGTGATGTCCCCCACAAAGCCGTAATCATCATCGGTGCGGCGTACCGCCTCGATGAGGCGGCTGTCCATGCCGGACAGGCCCACGGCCTTGCCGCCGAATTCGTCAATGAGAGAAACTAGGTCCTTGTTCACCTTGCCGCAGAGAATCTGCTGCACGATGTCCATGGTCTCTTCGTCGGTGTACCGGAGGCCGTTTACAAATACGCCCTCCTTGCCAATTTTCTTCAGCATGGCGGAGATCTCAGGGCCGCCGCCGTGGACCACCACTACACGGATGCCCACCTGATGCAGCAGAACGATGTCGGAGATCACTGCCCGACGGAGGTTTTCGCTGATCATGGCGTTGCCGCCGTATTTGACCACCACGGTTTTTCCGCTGAAGGTCTGAATATGGGGAAGGGCCTCGTTTAAGACCTTGGCCCGTTCCATGAGAGAAATACTCATATTGATACTACCTTTCGGTGTGGAAGATTCGGTTTATCAGGTTCTGTAATCGCCGTTGATCTTTACATAATCATAGGTCAGGTCACAGCCCCAGGCGGTGACAGCATGATCGCCTTCGTTGACGTTCACCAGGATCTCAACCTCGGGCTGAGACAGAACCTTCTTGGCCAGATCCTCGTCAAAATCGAGGCCCTCGCCGGACTTGCAGACCTGGACGGAACCGGCTGCGGAGGAGAAAGCCACATCCACGAACTCGGGACGGAAGGGGGCCTTGGAGTAGCCCATGGCACAGATCACACGGCCCCAGTTGGCGTCGGCGCCGAACATGGCGGCCTTCACCAGAGAGGAACGGATAACTTCCATGGCCAGCTTTTCAGCGGCCTCGTCGCTGCGGGAACCGGACACGGTGCAGGCCACCAGCTTGGTGGCGCCTTCGCCGTCACCGGCGATCTTCTTTGCCAGCTC
>CAZEPQ010000062.1:0-10559 GCA_964514175.1 uncultured Oscillospiraceae bacterium | reverse complement strand
TGCTGGAGCATGATCTCCGACAGCCAGACGTGGTATGGCTCCTTGTCCTGCCTCCAGGGCAGATCCCGTTTGGCGGTTTCGTACCAGGGGATAAGCAGTTGGGGCAGGTGCTTGAGCTGGGCGGTCATCAGCGGTTATCCACCTTTTCCGGGTACAGGTCGTGATTGGCCATGCGGTTCCAGGCCACCTCTTCCCAGCGGGTGCCGGGTCTGCCATAATTGCAATAGGGGTCGATGGAGATGCCGCCACGGGGGGTGAACTTGCCCCAGACCTCAATGTATTTGGGATCCATCAGGCGAATCAGATCCTTCATAATGATATTCATGCAGTCCTCGTGGAAATCACCGTGATTGCGGAAGGAGAAGAGATAGAGCTTCAAACTCTTGCTCTCTACCATCTTCACATCGGGCACATAGCTGATGTAGATGGTGGCGAAGTCCGGCTGGCCCGTGATGGGGCACAGGGAGGTGAATTCGGGGCAGTTGAATTTGACAAAATAATCGTTATCCTGGTGCTTGTTGATAAAGGTCTCCAGCACCTGGGGGGCGTAATCGGTTGGATATTTTACGTTGCGGTTACCAAGCTCGGTAACGCCGGTAAGCTCGTCCTTGGTTCTTCCGGATGCCATTGTGGGTTCCTCCTTATAAAATGGGATCAGTGACGCCGTTTTTCTCAAAGGCGGCGGTGCGGTCAATACAGGTGGCGCACTTCATACAGGGCTTTTCCTTTCCCTCGTAACAGCTCCATGTAAGCTCGTAGGGAACGCCAAGCTCCAGGCCGATCTTCACAACGTCGGCCTTGTTCATGGAGACGAAGGGAGCTTCCAGACGAAGCTGGTCGCCGGAGCCTAAATAAATGGCCTTGTTCATATAGTTTACAAATTCCAGACTGCAATCGGGATAGGCGCTGCCGGCGGCATCGTCGGCATGGGCACCATACATGATCTTGGAGCAGCCGTGGGAAAGGGCAATGCTGGCGGCAGAGGACAGGAACAGGCCGTTGCGGAAGGGAACGTAGGTGGATACCGGGGCGTTTCCTTCGGTTTCTTCGATCTGCTGGGCATAGCTCTCCTGGGGAATCTCTTCGGTGGACTGCTTTAAGAGGCTGCAATTGCTGCCAGCAAAAATGGTGGACAGATCCAGTTCCATCCGCTCCACTCCATAATAATCTGCCACGGCCTTTGCGGCCCGGATCTCTTTCTCATGCTTCTGACCGTAGTAGATGGAAAGGGCAATGACATTTTCGGCCCCAACCTCCTTCAAAGCCATACCAAGGCAGGTGGTTGAGTCCACGCCGCCGCTGGATAAAACCAGAATTTTCATCGTAAAAGTGCCTCCATTCGCATTTGCAGCACCGGGTCTGTCTCAAATTTGCCCCGGTAGGTCTGGGTCACGGTTTTTGCGCCGGGCTTGGAAATGCCTCGGGCGGTCATGCAGCTATGGCAGCCGGAGATCACCACGGCAACATCCTCACTGCCGGTGACCATGGAGATGATCTCCGCAATGTCCCGGCCCAGCCGCTCCTGCAATTGAAGCCGCCGTGCTGCCATGTCGGCGATTCGAGCGATCTTGCTCAGGCCGATGACCTTGCCGTTGGGAAGATAGCCCACGGAAACCCTCATGTCGTACATCAGGGCAAGGTGATGCTCGCAGTAGGAAAACACGTCGATATCCTTTACCACCACCAGATCCTTGTGGGCCGGGTCTGCCTCGCAGAAGGTTTTGTCAAACATCTGTGCGATCTCTTCGTTGGTATAGTTCATACCGGCAAAGACTTCTTCATACATCTTTGCCACTCGCTGGGGGGTCTCAATGAGACCTTCCCGATTGGGGTCGTCTCCCAGGGCCACCAGAATGCCCCGGATATGTTCTTCAATGGCTTTTGTGTCGATCATATGCTCAGACACCTCGTTTCTCGGGATCCCAGATGACCTTGTGCATCTGGATTTGCAGTGTAACGCCAGTGAGACGGCGCTCCTTCATAAATTCAACCATGTCGGCAGGCGCGATGGCGCCGAACACGGGACTTAAATATACATTGGTGCGGCCTATGAGACCGTACTGAGTCATAATTTCCTCCGCACGGATCAGATCCTCCATGCTGCCGCAGACAAATTTCACCGTGTCCCGCTTGTCCAGGTGGGCAAAGTTTTCGGTACACATATATTTCTCCATGCCGCTCTTGGACAGCTTGTAGTCCATTGTGAAGGAGGGGCGGGCAGGCAGGGAAAGGAAGGGCGCCAGAGGGACGCTTCCGTTGGTCTCCACCTCCACAAAGAGGCCGGGATCACGGCACAGCAGATCCAGAAGATGTTCAATGTTCCGCTGGATCATGGGCTCGCCGCCGGTGATGGTGATATTCTGGGCACCGCTTTCCTTAATGAGAGCGTACAGCTCCAGTTCGGTCATTTCCCGATAGGGGGCGTCCGGCAGATTGGCCCACTTTGTGTCGCAGTAGTCACAGTTTAAGTTACAGCCCACAAAGCGGACAAAGAAGGAGAGCTGACCGGCCTTGGTGCCTTCTCCGTTGATGCTGAGAAAGGTTTCAGCGATTTTATAACCAGGCAATGTCGGGCACCTCCTTTTCACCGTCGTAGACGGCGCAGTTGGTGGGGGTTTCGTAGACGGCAACCTCCTTGACATTGTAGCCCTTAAAGGAGAGTAGCTCGTAGAAATGCTTTGCGAAGTTCTCTGCCGTGGTGCGGAAGGGAACAAGCTCCAGATGGAAGGCCTCTTCCTGAAGAGCGGCCAAGGTGTTTTCCTTCAAAGAGCCCATCTCCAGGATCAGGCTGTGGTCATATTTGTCTGCCAGCGCCTTCAGATCGGTTTTGAGATCGCCGAAATCCATCAGCATGCCCTTCTGGGAGCCCCCAGATTGGAGATGTTCGCCCCGGACGGTAGCCACCACACGCCAGCGGTGACCATGAATGTTTTTGCATTTGCCCTGGTAGCCGGACAAAAAATGTGCCGCATCAAAGCTGGCCTCGGACTGTAAATAGTACATATCGAAAATCCTTTCAGCGGCGCTTTCATGCAGCAAAAAAGGGCGCAATGCGCCCCAAATCCACACCCGGAACCCGGATGCAAACCTGGTTTTGTTTACTGACAGGAGGGCCGCGAACTGTCACACAAATTATGGGACGCATCCAAAACGGATACGTCCCTTAGTTTATAGCATATTTTATTGAAAAATGCAATACGTCAGATCTGGTTGAGGACCTTTTCGTAGCTGGAAAGTAGTGCGGAAATATTGGAAATAAGCTGCTGGTATGCCTCGCCCATATCCTCAGCTACGGCACGGTTGATCTCGTCCATGACGGTATCTGCGGAGACAAGGACCTTCTTTCCGGCAGGAGTAAGGGAGACGAAGGTATTTCTGCGGCTGTTCTTATCCACGGTACGCAGGATCCAGCCCTTTTCCTCCAGAGCTTTTAAAAGCTTGGACACCATGGAAACAGAGGTCATCAGATGATCTGCCAGAATGGATACATAGATTCCCGGCTGATGGGGATTATTTTCCTGACCATAATGAATGGCAGAAAGGACCAGATATTCCGGCTGTGTAAGGCCGGGAAGGGCCTTGTTCCAGTCAAGCTTTCTGAAATGCTGCAGCAGACCGAGAATGGCGCTGCTGTTGGATTGCTGCTTCATGGTAATCACTCCTACATGCCGACCAATTGGGTAATTCAGTGTACATATTTTACTCCGTAACATTTGTGATGTCAATATTTTTCAGTATTCAAAAAATATTAACATTTTGCATAAATATTTGTGCTATTGTTATTCGATGAATGTTAAGAATCTGAAACCTTTTTGTGCTTGAAAGGAGCAAGTTCGTTGCTGCAACTGAAAAATATCAAAAAAGACTATCTTTCGGGCGAAGAGACCGTCCATGCCCTCAAGGGTGTGAGCCTCAACTTCCGGGAGAATGAGTTTGTATCCATCCTGGGCCAGTCCGGCTGTGGTAAGACCACCATGCTCAACATCATCGGCGGCCTGGATCGGTACTCCTCCGGTGACCTTGTGATCAACGGAAAGTCCACCAAGGAGTTTAAGGACCGTGACTGGGATACCTACCGCAATCACTCCATTGGCTTTGTATTCCAGAGCTATAACCTGATTCCGCACCAGACCGTACTTTCCAATGTAGAACTGGCGCTGACCCTCTCCGGTGTATCGAAGGCGGAACGCCGCAGAAGAGCCAAGGAGGCCCTGGAAAAGGTGGGCCTGGGAGATCAGCTTAGAAAGAAGCCCGGTCAGATGTCCGGCGGACAGATGCAGCGTGTGGCAATCGCCCGTGCGCTGGTAAATAACCCCGATATTCTTTTGGCGGATGAGCCCACCGGCGCTCTGGACTCTGAGACCTCCCTGCAGGTCATGGAGATCCTGAAGGAGGTTGCCAAGGATAAGCTGGTTATCATGGTTACCCACAACCCGGAGCTGGCAGAAAAGTATTCCACCAGAATCATCCGACTGCTGGACGGCAATGTGATCTCCGATTCCATGCCCTATGAGCCCACGGAGGAAGAGATTCCCCAGCCGGAGGATAAGCCGGTGAAGAAGCCCTCCATGTCCTTCTTTACGGCCTTTGCCCTGTCCCTCAACAACCTGCTGACCAAGAAGGGCCGTACTATTCTTACTGCCTTTGCAGGCTCCATCGGCATCATCGGCATTGCGCTGATCATGTCTCTGTCCAGCGGTGTGCAGGACTATATCGACTCGCTGGAGGAGGACACCCTGACTTCCTATCCCATTACCATTGAGCAGGCCTCCATGGATATGACCTCCATGATGACATCCATGATGTCCACGGGAAAGACGGAGCATGAGCCGGGTATGATCTATTCTGACGATATTATGACCGGCGTTATAGACTCCGTTCTCAATGAGATCACCTCTAACGACCTGGCGGGCTTTAAGGACTATCTGGAAGAGGAGGGCAACGAGATTGCTGCTCTGACATCTGAGATTTCCTATACCTACGACACTCAGGTGGGTGTCTATACCGTCAACGTCAGCGGAGACATCCAGCAGGTGAACCCCTCCAATCTTCTGGCGGATATCGGCCTGGACCTGGTTGCCAGCAACATGCAGAACATGAGCAGCATGGGCGCAGGTCAGATGACCTCCATGATGAATGTGTTCCAGGAGCTGGTGGACAATCAGGATATGCTGGACAGTGACTATGAGCTGCTGGAAGGCTCCTGGCCTGCGAATTATAACGAAGTGGTACTGGTGGTCAACGAGAATTATGAGATCGCTGACTATTTCCTGTACTGCCTGGGCATCCTGGATGAAAACGAGCTGAAGGACGCTTTTATGGAAAGTCAGTCCCAGATGGATTCCACCGGCGCTGTGGATATTGAGATCCAGCAGGCTAAGGCGGAGTACACATATGAAGAACTGATGGATATGAACCTGAAGCTGGTCCTTCCCACGGATTACTATGTGGAGGATGGAAACGGCGTTTGGATTGATATGTCCGACGACGAGGACTTTATGGAAGACCTGGTGGAGAATGCCGAGGCCCTGAAAGTGGTGGGTATCGTTCGTGCCACCTCGGAAACCACCATGAGCTACGGCTCTATCGGTTATACCACGGCTCTGACGGAATATGTCATTAACAGCGTTGCGGGCAGCGATGTGGTTCGTGCCCAGATGGCAGATCCCGACACTGACGTATTTACCGGCCTGCCTTTCCCGGGCACTGAGGCTGCCGAGGCAATTGAGGCCGAGGAAGCCGCTGCCAAGGCGGAAGCCGAGGCTGCCGGCGAAACTGTGGAAGAAGGTTACTCTGAGGCGCAGAAGACCATGATCGCTGAGGCAATCGCACTGATTCCTGAGGCTTATTCCGCTCAGCTTACAGCACTGGACGAAGCGGAGCAGGTGGCGGCCCTTGTTCAGTACGGTCTGCTGGATCAGGAAGCATTTGAGGCCTTGGCTGAAACCGGAGAAGCTACTACCACTGTGGTCAAGAAGGAAAAACGGATCTCCGACAGCACCTATGACAAGAATATGGACCTGATGTATGCCTGCTCTCTGGAAGAGCCCAGCACCATCAGCCTCTACTGTGCATCCTTTGAGGACAAGGAAGCCCTGACCGACGCTCTGGACGCCTACAATGAGGAACAGACTGCCGCCGGCAATGAATCCAAGGTGATCCGTTATACTGACTATGTGGGACTGCTGATGAGCTCTGTCACCAATATTGTGGACATCATCAGCTATGTACTGATTGCCTTCGTGGCTATTTCCCTGGTGGTTTCCTCCATTATGATCGGTGTCATCACCCTGATCTCTGTTCAGGAGCGCACCAAGGAGATCGGTATTCTCCGTTCCATCGGTGCTTCCAAGAAGGATATTTCCCGTGTGTTCAATGCCGAGACCCTGATTATCGGTCTGTCTGCCGGTGTTCTGGGTATTGTGGTGACGGAACTGCTGAATATCCCCATCAATATGATTATCAACCATCTCACCGGTATCAAGACCATTTCGATCCTGCCTGCCGCAGGCGGAACGGCTCTGGTCATCATCTCCGTGGTGCTGACCATGATCGCCGGCCTGATCCCCTCCAAGACTGCGGCCCGGAAGGACCCGGTGGAGGCACTGAGAACCGAATAATAAAAAGAGTGTTGCAGAAAAATTTGCAACACTCTTTTTAATCTCTAAAATCGAACAGCTCTTTAGGCTTGATTTTGAATACTTCGCACATCTTGAATATCAGATCAAAAGAAACACCCACATTTCCAAGTTCGATTGCACTGATATGGCTTCTTTGGATATCCAGAAGCTCTGCCAACTGAAGCTGAGTTAACCGCATCTTTTTCCTGTAATAAACTACATTTAGGCCAAATTGTCTATATTGTTCACGGTATTCTTCTTTCATTGGATATCACCCCTCATATATATTCTAGGAGCATTTTTATGAAGAATAAACGTGGTGAAAATGTCGCAGCGACATTGACAGCGGTCGTTTTGCGTGTTAGAATGTTGATATTCTAAAATAGAAGGGATAATAACCATGAAAAGAATACTATCGTCCATGTTGATCCTTGTTCTCATGCTTAGTCTATGTGCATGTGGCTCAAAAACCCTTACCTTAGAAGATATCTCTGATATGTATGTACATGGAGATGATGATGTTCGAGCGACGTTTACCTTTGCAGATGGAACAATGACAGTTGAGATTACGGAGTATGTGCCGTATGCGGCATCTCCCACTGGTAAGATTGCCGGTAGTTCGGAAGAGTATACAAAAAGCTACACCCTAGATGGTGAGAATCAGGTAATCGTTGATGGAGTATCATATTATTACGAAATTGACGAAGAAGAATTGGAAGTCAAATTTTCCGTAGATTTTATGGATCTGACAGATACATTTGATATTGGCTATATTAAAGATTGATGAAAAGGGCGTGCCGCGGCACGCCCTTTTGGTTATGTGAATTATGTGATATACCAAGAAGAAACAATATTATTCTGCTGAAAACCAATCTTTTCATAAAGCCTCAGTGCGGCAGCGTTGTCCGAGGCCACCGTCAGGTTCAGCTCCGGGCCGGGACAGCGGGACAGCAATGCCACAGCCAGGTCAAAGCCCCGTCCACGAAACTCCGACAGTACGCCGATGGCGGCAAGCTCGTTGTCGTGGAGCTCTCCCATGCCGAAGGGGACGTTGTTTTCATCCAGAGCAAGAAATGCCTGCTGATGGAGCAGATAAATGCGCTGGATCTGTTTTCGGTCATAAAAGGCTGCGCCGGAGACAGAGGAAAAGCATTTGTTGTAAATGTTGATATAGATGCTGTCATTGTCCTCCTGAATGGGCACCAGCTTTACGGGGGAGCCCTCTGGCAAGTTCGATTTTTGAATGGTCAGGTTCAAAATATCGTGGGCATGCTCCAGAGGCAGGGGCTCGGAAGAATCCCTGCGGGTGACGAAGCATTCTTCCGCACCGCAGGCACGGCAGAATGCGGCGCATTCCGAGATCATCAGACTGAGATTTTCGGGAACCACGGTCTGCAAAAGGATGTATGCCTTCTGGGAATAGGGGATTTCCCGCAGAATCAGGGCGGCGGTGCCTCCCTGGGACAGAAACATGGGGATGTTGTTCATAATTATCACCGATAGAAGTATAGCATATTCGTGGAAATTCGGCAACAGGACTTGTGTAATTGCGGTTTCTGTGATAAAATAAACCGATTTGAAACGACTTTGGAACGGAGGAAGCGAAATTGAAGCTCAGGAATCTGATTGATATTGAAGACCTCTCCTTAGAGGAATGGAACGAATTATACGGGCTGGCCAGTCAAATCATCGCGCATCCCAAGGACTTTACGGATGCACTTCATGGAGACGTGATGGCAAGCCTGTTTTTTGAGCCCTCGACCCGAACCAACTTTTCCTTCCAGACCGCCATGCTGCGGCTGGGCGGTACGGTATTTGGCTTTGCGGACCCCAAATCTTCCTCCACGGCCAAGGGTGAGACCCTGAAGGATACCATCAAGATGGTGTCCAGCTACGCTGATGTCATTGTGATGCGTTCCCCCAAGGAGGGCGCCGCCAAGGCTGCATCCCTCTATGCGGAGGTGCCTGTGATCAATGCGGGCGATGGCGGTCATATGCATCCCACGCAGACCCTGACGGACCTGACCACCATTGCGTCCCTGCGGGGAGAGATCAAGGACCTGAACATTGGTCTCTGCGGCGACCTGAAAAATGGACGTACCGTCCACTCCCTCATTAAGGCCATGGCCAAGTTCCCCAACATTCGGTTCTACCTGATTGCCCCCAGAGAGCTGGCGGTTCCGGCCTATATGGTGGAATTTATGAAGGCCAACGGACAGAAGTTCGTGGAGGTTACCAATCTGGAGGCCACCATGCCCCAGCTTGACGTGCTGTACATGACCCGCATTCAGCGGGAGCGGTTCGTGGATCCTCTGGAATATGACCGGCTCAAGGGCGTGTATGTGCTGACCCGAAGCAAGCTCCAGAACGCCAAGAAGGATCTGCTGATCATGCATCCGCTGCCCCGTGTGGACGAGATCGCCCAGGATGTGGATGACGATCCCAGAGCGGTCTACTTCGAGCAGGCTCGGTATGGCATGTTTGCCCGCATGGCTCTGCTGATGAAGATGGTGGAGCAGGGAAGACGCCGCCCCGAATCTCAGGCAATCGGCAATGGCCCCATCTGCCACAACAAAAACTGCATTACCCAGACGGAGCTTTATCTGCCGAACCTAACAAAGAATGTGGGAGGCAAGTGCTGCTGCGCCTTCTGCGACAAGGAGATTTAAATGGACAGACAGGTTTGTCTCAATCGGGGAGAAGAACAGGATATCATTTCCGGCTCCCTGTGGATCTATGACAATGAGATCAATTGGTGTACCGACACCTGCTATGATGGCTGCACCGTGGATGTGCTGGACAGCCGCCGCCGTTTTGTGGCCCGGGGCTTCTTCAACAGCAAGAGCAAGATCGTTGTCCGGGTGCTGACCCGGGACGAAAATACGGAAATCGACCGGGAATTTTTCCGCAGCCGCATTCAGCGGGCCTGGGAATATCGGAAGTCCATCGGCCTGACCAATGCCTGCCGGGTGGTCTTTGGGGATTCTGATGGCTTGCCGGGGCTGACGGTGGACAAGTTTGGGGATTATCTGTCCTTCCAGATCGTGTCCCTGGGACTGGAAAACTGGAAGGATACCATTATTGAGATCCTGGTGGATATTTTTGCACCCAAGGGCATCTACGAGCGGAATGATCTTCCTGTCCGGGAGAAGGAGGGCATGGAGCAGCGTAAGGGCTGTGTCTATGGTTCTGTTCCCCGGGAAGTGGAGATCATGGAGCATGATGCCAGAATGCTGGTGAACATTTCTGAGGGACAGAAGACGGGACATTTCCTGGATCAGCAGGAAAACCGGGGGATTCTGAAGGATTATGTTTTCGGCAAGACAGTGCTGGATCTTTGCTGCTGCAGCGGTGGATTCTCTGTCCATGCGGGGATTTATGGCGCTGCTTCTGTGGACGCTGTGGATGTGTCTGAAACGGCGCTGGAGCTGGTGCGGAAGAATGCTGCCCTTAATGGGGTGGAGGTCAACACCATCTGCGAAAATGTTTTTGACCTGGCGCATCGTTTTTGCGATGAGGGGAAAGAATATGATGTGGTGATTCTGGACCCGCCTGCCTTTGCCAAGTCCAGAAGGGTGCTGGACAGCGCCTATAAGGGCTATAAGGAGCTTAATTACCGCTGCATGAAGCTGGTGAAGTCCGGCGGCTTTATGGTCACCTGTTCCTGCAGTCAGTTTATGACCAAGGAACTGTTTCTGAAAATGCTTCGGGAGGCTGCCGCGGACAGCGGACGCCAGGTGCGGCTCATTCGTGAGATTATGCAGTCCCGAGATCATCCCGCTGCCATCGGAGAGCCTTCTGCCCTGTATCTCAAGGGCTGGGTTCTGAGCATCTGGTAAGTTTTTTCGGAAAATGAAAAATAATTCTTGACAAACGAATCCCGGTGTGTTAATATTCAAAGGCTGACATTTCAGCCCTATGCGGGTGTAGTTCAATGGC
>CAZEPQ010000061.1:8120-10761 GCA_964514175.1 uncultured Oscillospiraceae bacterium | reverse complement strand
ATGTCACCCCCATGAAGAATATTACCATGGACTCCGGCAGAGTGGTGGTGGAGGGCGAGATCTTTGCCCTGGAGCATCGGGAACTGACCAAGACCAAGGCCTGGATCATTAACTTCGACATGACGGACCACACCGGTTCCATTCGTGTTAACCGCTATATGGACATCAAGCGTGACAAGCCCGAACCCATTCTGGATGGCCTGAAAAAGGGCATGTGGGTAAAAATCTTCGGCAAGGTGAGCTTCAGCCGGTTTGAAAATGACATTGTTCTGGAGCCTTACTCCATTGAGATCGGAAAAAAGCCGGAGCGTACAGATACGGCCCCCGAAAAGCGTGTGGAGCTGCATCTGCATACCGTCATGTCCTCCATGGATGCCCTGACCCCCACGGGAGATGTGGTGGCGCTGGCAACCAAGTGGGGCCATCGGGCCATCGGCATCACCGACCACGGCGTTGCCCAGGCCTATCCCGACGCTATGAAAGCAGCCAAGGGGAAAATCAAGATCCTTTACGGCTGCGAAGGCTATTTTGTAAACGACATTGATGATAAGATCGCTGTCAAGGGAAAGCAGGACTTTGACTTCCATCAGGAATATGTGGTGTTCGATCTGGAGACCACCGGCCTGAGTTTTGAAAACGACGCCATTACTGAAATCGGAGCCGCCATTTATAAGGATGGTCAGATGACCGACAAGTTCCAGACCTTTGTGAACCCCAGCCGTCGGCTCAGTCAGAAGATCGTAGATCTGACCGGCATTACCGACGATATGCTTCGGGATGCTCCTCAGCCTGAGGAGGCAATTCCGCAGTTCTTGGAGTTCTGCGGCGGACGGCCTCTGGTGGCTCACAATGCGGACTTTGACGTGAGCTTTGTGAAGGCTGCGGCCCAGAAGCTGGGGCTGGAGTTTAATCCTACCTACCTTGACACCCTTGTTATGGCCCAGGGCCTGATGCCGGGCCTCAATAAGTATAAATTAAATGTGGTGGCAGACGCTCTGAGTTTGCCGGACTTTAACCATCACCGGGCTGTGGACGATGCCATGACCGTGGGTTACATGCTGGAACGCTTCTTCGCCATGCTGGAGGAGAAAGGGATCACACGGGTATCCCAGATCAATGAGGCCATGGGCGCCATGAAGGCCGGTAATAAGGTTACATCCCTGCAGGCACGACACATTATCCTTTATGCAAAGAATAACACGGGCCTTAGAAATCTCTATCGCCTGATCTCCTACGGACACCTGAACTATTATAAGCGCGTGCCCCGTATCCCCAAGAGTGAGCTTATCACTTGGCGGGAGGGCATCATTGTAGGCTCTGCCTGTGAATCCGGCGAGCTGTTCCAGGCTGTGGTGGAGAACCGAAGCTGGGATGAGCTGCTCCGCATTGCCTCCTTCTATGACTTCCTGGAGATCCAGCCCATCTGCAACAACCGGTTTATGATCGCCAAGGGCCTGGCTGAGAGTGATGAAGACCTGAAGAATTTCAACCGTACCATCGTTCGGCTGGGTGAGGAACTGAATATTCCTGTGGTCGCCACCGGCGACGTCCACTTCCTGAACCCGGAGGACGAGATCTTCCGTCATATTCTCCTGGCAACGAAGAAGTATGACGATGCGGATAAGGATCTACCCATCTACTTCAAATCCACCGACGAAATGCTGGAGGAATTCTCCTATCTGGGCGAGGAAAAATGCTATGAGGTGGTTGTGAAAAACACCAATCTCATTGCGGACATGTGCGACGTGATCCGTCCCGTGCCGAAAAATCTGTTCCCGCCCTCCATTGAGAACTCGGATCAGAAGCTGAAGGACCTGGTCTACGGAAAGATGCATGATCTTTATGGCGAAAATCCGCCCAGTCTCATTACCGAACGTATCGAGACGGAGTTGGAGGCCATTCTGGGACGAAATTACGACGTGATCTACATGTCAGCCCAGATGCTGGTGGCCGATTCCCTTGACCATGGCTATCTGGTTGGCTCCCGTGGCTCTGTAGGTTCCTCCCTGGTGGCATTTATGTCCGGCATTACGGAGGTAAACAGCCTGCCGGCCCACTACCGCTGCCCCAACTGCAAGCATACCGATTTTGAGGCCGGGGCGGACTACGGCTGCGGTGCGGATATGCCCGATGCTTATTGCCCGGTCTGCGGCGAGAAATACGCCAAGGACGGCTTTGATATCCCCTTTGAGACCTTCCTGGGCTTCGGCGGCGATAAGGTGCCTGATATTGACCTGAACTTCTCCGGCGAATATCAGGCCAAGGCCCACGCTTATTGTATTGAAATGTTCGGTTCCAGCCATGTGTTCCGTGCGGGAACCATCGGCACCGTGGCAGAAAAGACTGCCTACGGCTATGCCATGAAATATCTCCAGGAGCGGAATCTTACCGCTTCCAAGGCGGAGGAAAACCGTCTGGCGGCGGGCTGCACCGGCGTCAAGCGCACCACGGGCCAGCATCCCGGCGGTCTGGTTGTCATTCCCGGAGATAAGGAAATTTATGATTTCTGCCCGGTGCAGCACCCGGCAGATGACCCCAATACCGATATCATTACCACCCATTTTGAATACCACTGTATGGAGGATAACCTCTTGAAGCTGGACATGCTGGGCCATGATGACCCCACCATGATTCGTATGCT
>CAZEPQ010000061.1:0-8110 GCA_964514175.1 uncultured Oscillospiraceae bacterium | reverse complement strand
CAAGAAGATCCCTCTGGACGACCCGGAGACGAAGGCAATTTTCCGGTCTCCCGCACCTCTGGGGCTGCCGGATGATGACCCCATCATCGGTAAGACCGGCTCCATCGGTATCCCTGAGTTCGGTACCTCCTTTACACGGCAGATGCTGGTGGATACCCAGCCTGACGGCTTTGATATGCTGGTGCGGCTTTCCGGCTTCTCCCATGGTACGGACGTGTGGCTGGGCAACGCAAAGGACCTGATCTTGTCCGGCACGGCTTCTGTAAAGGAGACTGTAGGCTGCCGAGACGATATCATGCTGTTCCTCATCTCCAAGGGTATGGATCCCAAGATGGCCTTTAAGATCATGGAGGCCGTCCGTAAGGGCAAGGTGAAAAAGGGCGGCTTCTCTGAGGGATGGGTGGAAAAGATGCAGGAGTTGGGCGTGCCCCAGTGGTACATTGACTCCCTGGCTAAGATTGCCTATCTGTTCCCCAAGGCCCACGCGGTAGCCTACGTTATGATGGCCTTCCGTATTGCCTGGTTTAAGGTCCATGAGCCTCTGGCCTTCTACAGCGCCTATTTCTACCGCAAGAGCCAGAAGGGCGGTTTTGACGCCGAAATGATGACCCAGGGCCTGGACACGGTGAAATATCACATCAACCGAATCAAAAATGACCCGGAGGCCACCGATAAGGACGAGGACCTGATGACCACCCTGGAGGCTTGCTACGAGTTTTACCTCCGTGGCTTTGAATTTGCACCTATTGACATCTATAAATCCCACGCAACCAAGTTTAACATCGATGATGGGAAGCTGCTGCCGCCCTTTGTGGCAGTTTCCGGTCTGGGCGAAAGCGCGGCCTGGGATATCCTGGAGGGAAGAGAAGGGAAGACCTTCATCTCCATTGAGGAATTTTCCGAAGCATGCCCCAAGGTGTCCAAGACCCATATGGAACTGCTGCGTCAGTTGGGTGCTTTTGGCGATTTGCCGGAAACATCCCAGGTGACACTGTTCTGATTTTAGCAATTCGGATATTGTCAAGAGTTCTTTAATATGCTAATATATTAGCGAACGAAAGAATTTGGCTTCCGGAAAGGACGAGACCCATGAAAAAGACCATTGGTACCCCCGAGGGCACAAGGGATCGGCTCTTTGCCGAGTGCTCCAGTTGCCGTCAGGTGGAACAGGCTGTTACAGAGCTGTTCCGCCATCGGGGCTACTGTGAAATGACCACACCCAATGTGGAGTATTACGATATTATTCCCGCGGCAGGACACCCCCTTTCCCAGGAGTCCATGATGAAGATCGTGGACCGGACGGGAAAGATCCTGGTAATGCGCCCGGATAACACCGTGGCAATTGGCCGGGTGGCGGCTACGAAGCTGTCCGGCCTGCCCCTGCCTCTGCGGCTTTATTACAATCAGAATGTGTTCCGTTCTGATGATATCAACACCGGCGCACGGACTGAGATCCACCAGTGCGGCGTGGAGCTTATCGGCGCATCCGGCCTACGGGCGGATGTGGAGGTGATCTCCATGGCCATTGATGTGCTGGAGGCCTGCGGCCTGAAGGAATATCATGTGGAGATCGGCCATGCGGGATACTTTGCGGCACTTTTGAACGAACTGGGGCTCAGTGATGAGCAGCAGCAGGAACTGAAGGCGCTGGTGGAGGCAAAGAATTTTGCCGCATACCATGCCTATTTGCAGCCCTATGCCCAGACCCAGGCGGGAAAGGCCCTGATGTACCTGCCCCGGCTCTTCGGCGGCGAAGAGGTGCTGAAAAAGGCCAAGGAGCTTTGCCGGGACCCGGAGGCCTTGGCGGCAATTTCCTACCTGGAAGAGATCTATGCCGTGCTGGATGCGGCGGGGCTATCCGGCCATGTCCAGTTTGATCTGGGCCTGATCCAGAACATTGAATATTACACCGGCATTATCTTCCGTGGCTTTGGTGAAGGCGCGGGGAGCAGCGTAATCTCCGGCGGACGATATGATAAGCTCATCGGTCAGTTCGGCAAGGACATTCCCGCCACAGGCTTTGCGTTGGATGTGGAAGCGGTAGCCGGATGTCTGGAGACGCCGGAGCACAAGCAGCCGGAAACGGTGATCTGGTACGGGCTGAATTGCCTGGGCCGTGCGGAGACCCTGCTGGACGAAGCACCGGTACAGTCGGCAATGCTGTCCTGTGCCGAAAACCCGGAGGAAGCAGAGCAGGAGGCCATTCAGTTGGGAGCCAAACGGCTGTTGGTGGTTGACGGTGATGGCGTAAAGGAGGTTTCTCTGTGAGAAGACTGCGGATTGCCGTTACCAAGGGGCGGCTTTTGGAGGATTCCCTGGATCTGTTTGAAAAAATGGGGCTGGATTGCACCGCTGTTCGGGCCGACACCCGAAAGCTGATTCTGCCCATTGAGAATTATCCCCTAGACGTTGTGCTGAGCAAGGCGGCAGATGTGCTGACCTATGTGACCCACGGCGTGTGCGACTTGGGCATCGTTGGCAAGGACACCATGATGGAGCACGGAGGCAGCTATTATGAGATGCTGGATCTAGGCTATGGAAAGTGTCGGTTTGCCTTGGCGGTGCCGGAGGGCAGCGACTTTTACGGAACCTATCAGAACCGTGTGGTTGCTTCTAAATATCCCAACGTGACGAAGAACTATTTTGCCGGAAAGGGCATGGATGTGTCCGTCATCAAGATCGAAGGCAGCGTGGAGCTGGCGCCTCTTGTGGGTCTCAGCAACGGTATTGTGGACATTGTTCAGACCGGCGGTACTTTGAAGGAAAACGGGCTTGTGCCCATTGAGACGGTGGCCCCTGTGTCCGCACGGCTCATTGTGAACACAGCCAGCATGAAATTGTACAAAGATCAGATTTTTGATTTCATTGATAGAATCGAGGCGGTAAACAAATGATCACCATTGTAAAGGCCGACGGGGGGGCGGAAAAACAGCAGATCGCAGCCATGAAGGCCCGGGCTGCCGAGACCAATGCGGGGATCGCCAAATCCGCTTCCGAGATCATGGAGGCCGTTCGTACCCGTGGCTATGAGGCCGTGAAGGAATATTCCCTGAAATTTGACAAGGCGGAGCCCTATGAAATTTCCAAGGAGACTTTGAAGGCGGCAGCGGAGCGCATTGATCCCAAGCTGCTTTCCGCCCTCAAGCAGAGTGCGGAGAATATTCGTGCCTATCAGACAGAGCTTTTGACCAAGTCCCGGGAGTGGGAGAGCCCCATGAAGGGGGGCTATGTGGGCCAGGTGGTTCGTGGCCTTTCCAGAGTGGGCATTTATGTCCCCGGCGGCAAGGCGGCCTATCCCAGCTCTGTGCTGATGAATGCGGTTCCTGCCAAGGTGGCAGGCTGCGGCGAGATCATTATGGTGACCCCTCCCACGGAGAATTTGAATGACGCCGTTCTGGCCGCAGCCTATGTGGCGGAGGTGGATCGGGTCATTGCTGTGGGCGGCGTACAGGCTGTGGCAGCGCTGACCTATGGTGCGGGCTTTATTCCCCAGGTGGATAAGCTGGTGGGCCCCGGCAACGCCTTTGTGGCGGCAGCCAAGCGTATGGCCTACGGTACCCTGGACATTGATATGGTGGCTGGCCCCTCTGAGGTGCTGGTAATTGCGGACGAAACCGCCAACCCTGTGTATACCGCTGCGGATCTGCTTTCTCAGGCGGAGCATGACGTTATGGCCAGTGCGGTGCTGCTTACCACCTCCCAGGAGTTGGCGGAGCAGGTAAAGGCAGAGATTGTCCGTCAGACCGGGTACCTTTCCCGCAGTGAGGTCATGGTCCAGTCCCTGCGGGATTACGGAGCCATTGTTGTTTGCGATACCCTTGAGCAGTGCTGTGAGCTTGCCAATGAGATCGCCCCGGAGCACCTGGAAATTATGACAAAGGAACCCCGGACGCTGATGCCTCTCATTCATAATGCGGGCGCATTGTTCCTGGGAGAGAATACCCCGGAGCCTCTGGGTGATTATATGGCAGGTCCCTGCCATGTGCTGCCCACCTCCGGCACTGCCAGATTCTTCTCACCCCTGAGTGTCGAGAGCTTTCTCAAAAAAATGAGCGTCATCGACTTCAGCCGTGAGGCCCTCAGTTCTGTGAAGGATGGCATCATCGACATGGCAGAGAGCGAACACTTGACAGCCCATGCAAACTCCATCAAAGTGAGGTTTTGATATGAGAACTGCAACCATTTCCCGTGAGACCAAGGAAACTAAGGTCTTAGTTACATTGAATTTAGAGGGCGGAAGCCTGAATATCGACACCGGTATCGGCTTTTTCGACCATATGCTCCATGCTATGCTGTTTTACGCAGGCTTTGGCGGGGAGGTAAAGTGCAAGGGGGACCTACATGTGGACGGACACCACTCCGTTGAGGATGTGGGCATCGTTTTGGGCATGGCTTTGAAAGAAGCCCTGGGAGACAAGGTTGGCATCCGCCGGTTTGCCTCCGCCTATGTGCCTATGGACGAGAGCTTGGAGTTCTGCGCCCTGGATGTGTCCGGGCGGCCCTATCTTGTGATGGATGCCTCCATGCCCCAGCCCATGATCGGGGACTATGATAGCTGCCTCACCAAGGAATTTATGCGGGCCTTTGCCATGAACAGTGGTATCACGCTGCATTTGAAGGCTCTGTACGGCGAAAATGCCCATCACATTACCGAGGGCTTATTCAAGGCGCTGGGCCTTTCTCTCAAGGATGCGGTAAAGGTGGAGTCCGACAAGGTCACCTCTACAAAAGGAGCCCTGGCATGAGCATTGCGGTGATTGATTACGGTGCGGGCAACCTGAAAAGCGTTACAAAGGCTCTGGATTTTCTGGGGCTACAGAATGCCATTGTGTCCGATCCCGATGAGCTTGAAAAATATGACGGGCTGATTCTGCCCGGTGTGGGGGCCTTCCCCATGTGCATGGAATTCCTGCGCCGTGGCGGTATGGACCTGGAAATCCTAAAACAGGCAAGGCAGAAGCCCCTTTTGGGCATCTGCCTTGGTATGCAGATGTTGATGGAGTCCTCCACAGAGATTGCGTTTTCCACAGGCCTTGGCCTGATTCCAGGTAAGGTGGAGCGGATCGAAACGGAATTGAAGTTGCCCCACATTGGCTGGAATAGCCTGAAACTCGTCAATTCCAATCCTCTGACCGCTGGACTTTCCGACGGGGACTATG
Organism: uncultured Oscillospiraceae bacterium; assembly: GCA_964514175.1. Taxonomy (GTDB): domain Bacteria; phylum Bacillota; class Clostridia; order Oscillospirales; family Oscillospiraceae; genus HGM13006. The sequence goes on along the minus strand of CAZEPQ010000061.1, from coordinate 2,951 downwards.
TCTACTTTGTCCACAGCTTCGCTGCAAAGGTGGAAAATCAGGGGGATTTGGCCCTGACTACAGATTACGGCGGAACGGTAACCGCCATGGTAGCAAGGGACAACGTGTTCGGCTGCCAGTTCCACCCGGAAAAGAGCGGCGATGTGGGTATGGAGATCCTTAGAAACTTTGGAGGGCTGACAAAATGATTATTTTACCGGCCATAGATTTAAAGAACGGCAAATGTGTCCGTCTCTATAAGGGGGATTTTTCCACCGTTCATCAGGTGGCAGAGGACCCGCTGGAAACGGCGAAGATTTTCAAGGATACCGGGGCCGAATATATTCATATGGTGGATCTGGACGGAGCCAAGGACGGTGTCAGAAAGAACAGCGACATTGTGAAGGCTGTCTGTGAAAACAGCGGCCTGAAGGTGGAGCTGGGGGGCGGTATCCGCAATATGGCCGACCTTGAGGCTGTGTTCGATCTGGGGGTCTACCGGGGTGTCATCGGCTCTGCTGCCGTCACAGATCCTGAATTTGTAGAAGCAGCCGCAAAGAAGTACGGTGACCGTGTGGCCGTAGGTATCGACACCCTGGACGGCAAGGTGAAAACTGCCGGATGGGTGGAGGACAGCGGCCTTGATTATCTGGAATTTGCCAAAAAGATGGAATCCCTGGGAGTCCAGAATATCATTTTTACAGATATCGCAACGGATGGCGCCCTGTCCGGTCCGTCTCTGGACAGATTGAAGGCCCTTCGTGAAACGGTGTCTTGTAGGATCACTGCCAGCGGTGGTGTGAGCTGTAATCAGGATCTGTTTGATCTGGCGAATTGCCGTATGGATGGAGCCATTGTGGGAAAGGCTTATTATGAAGGCCGGGTGAACCTGAAAGCTATGATCGACCTCCTGGAAAAGAATGAAGGCTGGGCTGTTATCGGAACCTTTACCTGGGAAGGGGAGAAGAACTGATGCTTGCAAAGAGAATCATTCCCTGCCTGGATGTGAAGGACGGCAGAGTGGTCAAGGGGGTCAACTTTGTTGGTATCCGTGACGCAGGCAACCCGGTGGATCTGGCGAAATATTACTCCGATCAGGGCGCCGATGAGGTGGTGTTTTTGGATATCACCGCCACCAGTGATGCCCGGAAATCCGTGGTGGACGTGATTGAGGACACCGGCAAGAAGGTATTTGTGCCTCTGACCGTGGGCGGCGGCATCCGCACTGTGGAGGATTTTCAGGAAATCCTACGGGCGGGAGCCGACAAGATATCTGTCAATTCTGCGGCGGTGAAGAACCCGGAGCTGATTACCAAGGCAGCGGAGCAGTTCGGCAGCCAGTGCGTGGTGCTGGCCATTGACGGCAAAAGCCGTGAGGACGGTACTTGGGAAGTGGTGATTGCCGGAGGACGGAGCCGCACAGGGCTTGATGTGGTGGAATGGGCGAAAAAGGGCCAGGAGCTGGGGGCAGGGGAGATCCTGCTGACCTCCATGGACGCCGACGGAACCAAGGCAGGCTTTGATCTTGCCATGACCAAGGCTGTGGTGGATGCGGTTTCTATCCCTGTTATTGCCAGCGGTGGAGCGGGCAGCCTGGAGGACTTTGCGGAAGTCTTTGAAAAGACCGGCTGTGATGCGGCTCTGGCGGCCAGTTTGTTCCACTATGGAGAGCTGACGGTGCCCCAGGTGAAGGAATATCTCCGCAGTCGGAATATCCCGGTACGGTAAAGGAGAAAAATCATGTTTGATGTAAAAAATCTTTTCTATAAGTCAGAGCTGATCCCTGTCATCGTCCAGGATATTAAGACAAAGCAGGTGCTGATGCTGGGCTTTGCCAACGAGGAAGCGGTTCGCAAGACCTTCGAGACGAAAACAGCATGGTTCTGGAGCCGCAGCCGTCAGGAGCTTTGGAATAAGGGCGGCACCTCCGGCAATTTTATGTATGTCAAGGAAATCTATACCGATTGCGATACGGATACCCTGCTGCTGCTGGTGGAGCCTGCCGGCCCTGCCTGCCATACCGGTGCTGTGTCCTGCTTCTATGAGAAACTGGAGGAAGTAAAGTGAACGACAATGTATTAAAGGACCTCTATCAGGTGGTACAGGACCGAAAGGCCAACCCTCAGGAGGGAAGCTATACCTGCTATCTCTTTGAAAAGGGGCTGGATAAGATCCTGAAAAAGGTGGGGGAGGAGAGCGCCGAAACCATCATTGCGGCAAAAAATGACGTTCCCTCCGATACCGTGGGAGAAATCAGTGATTTGATTTATCATCTGATGGTTATGATGGTGGAGAAGGACATTCCTCTGGAGGCGGTTCTGGAAGAGCTGGACAAGCGCAGCCAGAAGATCGGCAATCTGAAAAAAATGCATGTATCCGATCATGATACTTAAAGATTGGGAACGAGACCTTTAACTTTCTGTAAAGATTGCAGGAAGCCCTTTACTTTTTTTCGCGAATGAAGTATGATATGATAAATACACAATGAAAAGGGGTATAGACCGATGGAAGATCAGACCATAAAATTTCATGTAATCGAAGACCCGAATCGGGAGATGAAGCGGATTCTCACGTCGGTGTATTGCTCGCTGAGTGAAAAAGGTTACAATCCCATCAACCAGATCGTTGGATATCTTCTCAGTGAAGATCCCACCTACATCACCAACCACAATGGTGCCCGGACAGAAATTACAAAAATTGACCGGGACGAGCTGATGCAGGAACTGGTTCGTAATTATTTATTCCGCTAAAATTCGGGAAAGCGCCCAAAAGGCGCTTTTTCCCGCGTTTTATATATAATCAACAACTGAATATGGATCTCCGTGTGATTACTCTGTCTCATATTATTTGTAACCATTCGAAAAAAGTTTTAGAAAGAATGTATCGAAAAGGTTGACATATCCGAAACAATGTGTTACAATTCGGTTACATTCGCAGAAAGGAGAAACAATATGGCGACAGAATCCAAAAAA
>CAZEPQ010000060.1:0-10841 GCA_964514175.1 uncultured Oscillospiraceae bacterium | reverse complement strand
CACATGAGGCTGCAGGGCGCGCAGCAGATATGAAGCAGCAGCTTCATAAGATCACCTCCAATTTATATTTTACCTCACACGGTGCCAAATGTGAAGAGAAAAAACAATTTGCAGGTTTTCGCCCCCAAAAACCGCACGATTTGAACTTTTACTTTACTTTTTGCGGCAATGTGCTATAATAAAGACAGCACATTTTGTAGGTTTTACATCTGTGCCGCTTTATTACTCTAGGGGGAACTTTGCATGTCACAGGATGTTGTTCGATTTGAATCTTTATTTTCCGCACCGGAAGAAAAGCCTGCCTCTCCCATTCGGGAAGGCCACGAGGCTCCCCCCGTCGGAATGGGTATGCCTGTCCACAACAAGAAGGACACCTATCAGGATTTGGAGCGCAAATACCGCCACCGTACATATCAGGCTCAGGAGCTGATGATCGAAAAGCTGCTCCGGGGCTACTGCACGCCCAACGAGGCGCTGGAGAGAAAGCTCAATATGTTTGACCTCCAGTTTACCGGCAACCGCTACATGATCGTTTTGGTACGGCCTGCGGGCAATGTAAATATGTTCAGCGACTACGCCAGCGACCTTCGGGACGGCGGTCAGGTGGGCCTCATCGTGTCCTCCATTTTCTCCGAGCTACTGGGCGAGCAGGTGTCCTGCTTCCCCGCAAATCTGGACGACCGCTATGCATTTCTGCTGAACTTCTCCGAACCTGACGACCAGAAGCTCACCTCCTCCGTGGCCTCCATCTGCCGGGATGCGGTAAAATTCATCAAGGACAATTTCTGTCTGGAGCTTCAGGTCTGTGTCAGTGATATCTGTGAGGGTCTCCATCCTCTGCATGACATGTTCCGGGAGACCGACATGGTTTCCGGCGATGCCAACACCGTGTATACCGACGGTGTCTGTGTCCGTGCCGAGGGCGGTATGATTATCGGACACAAACGTCCCGAGCCTTCCATCGAAAAGCAGTATCTCAACGCGCTGGTGACCCAGGACTTCCAGACCGCTTTACAGCTAACACTGGACCGGATCCATGTGCTATACACCGAAAACGGCAAGCCGGATCTAGATCGGGTCAAGATGTTCCTGAATATGCGTCTTCACACCACATCCAACGTTGTGGCCGCTCCCATGAATGCCGTGGGCGAGGATGGTCGGAACCTGGGCGACGAATTCATGCATCTGGATGCCTGCAGCACCATGGAAGAGGTGGAAACAAGCCTGACCCAGATCTTCAACAATCTGGACCATCACTTCAACGCCGCTCCCTCGGACTATACCGGCACCACCGGCAAGGTCATCAACCTGATCAGCAAAAGATATATGGAGCCTGACCTTTCCGTAGAGATCATCTGTGACTGTCTGGGCAAATCCCGCAGCTATCTGTCCCGCATGTTCAAGGAAAACACCGGCATGAATCTGCTGGATTACCTTCATACCACCCGTCTCACCGAGGCCAAGAAGCTGCTCAACGAAACCGATTTGGGCATCTCCGAAATCGCCTCCAAGGTGGGCTACTATTCCGGCTGGACCCTGGCCCGTGTCTTTAAGCGCTATGAGGGCATCACCCCCACAGCCTACCGGAAAGCATTCTGCAACAATCCCGAACCATAAATTTTGCCGGAGAGCGATTGCTCTCCGGCATTTCGTTTATGTCAGTTCAATGACATCCAGATCATAAGGAGCAAAAATCTCCCCATTAAAGGCCTCCCGGGCCTCCTTGATATAAGCTGCCTGCCGATTTTCGTAATCGGAATCGCTGCCGTGTACTAGAATCAGCGTTTGGGCACCCAGGCTCTTTGCATAGCCTGCTGCCTCCTTTACTGTGGAGTGCCCCATCTTGCCGGGTTTGCCGGGTTTGCCCGGACCACCGGGCCCGCCCATAGGGGGCATACCAGGCCCACCAGGGCCACCCATAGGAGGCATACCGGGGCCACCGGGGCCAGGGCCATGCTTGTCTGAAGCCAGATTGAAGGCCTCATGCATCAAATACTCCGTTCCCTGAATTCCCTCCCGGTTCACCTCGTCGAAGGGCACATCACCGTGGAACACAAACTTTTTGCCGCTGCCCAGGGTCATCGAGAAGCCAAACTGAGGCACGTTGGGAGAGTTCAGGTCCATAAAACGCACCTGTCGTCCCAGGATTTCTGTCTCATCCCCATGCTTTACTTCCACGAAACGAACCGTTTTGAGAATCTCACCCAGCTTGTCAGGGAACAGCAGCTCTACCATTCCCTTTGCCACCTTCAGCACATCCTCATGGAGATACAAGGTCAGCTCCCTGCCTCCGCCGGGGCCGCCAATGCTGCGGAACAGCCAGGGTAAGCCCAGAATATGATCCGTGTGCCGATGGGAAATAAACACGGCGTCAAACTCGCTGGAATTGATTCCTGCCTCCTGAAGCTGCCGCAAAAGCTGTTTGCCGCCGCCGGTGTCCACCAGCATTTTGCCGTTTTCATTCTCATAAACAAAGCATGTATTGAAGCACTTGAAGGTCATGGCATGTCCTGTACCAAGCATTGTGATTTTATCCATAGTTTTTCCCCCTTATGTTTTTTACATCATAGCATATTTTTCGATTAAATACAATTTTATCCACCAAAAACGCAAAAAGAACTGCTCCCAATTGGAAGCAGTTCTTGAAATTTATACGTTCAGAAGACCCAGAGCCTGCGCCAGCAGCAGGAGCAGCATCAGAGGTGTGACAAACTTGACCATCACCACATAGAGCTTCTCCCGGCCAAACTTGTGGCCCCCCAGAGTGACCTCATCAATAATGGACTTGGGCTTCAAGATCCAGCCCACCAGGATGCAGGTGGAAATTGCCACCACAGGCATCAGTACATAGTTGCTGATATAATCCATCACGTCCAGGACCTGGCCAACGGTGCCGTTGGGCAGGGTCAAGTCAAAGTAGAAAATGTTGTATCCCAGGCAAACCACCAGGCCGGCGACGAGACCATAGAGAGACACCAGAATGGTTGCCTTTTTCCGCTCCATGTGGAACTTATCCATCACGCTGGCAACCACTGCCTCCAGAATGGACACGGAGGAAGTCAGTGCGGCGAAGGCCACCATGATAAAGAACACAACACCCACTGCGGTGCCGATTCCGCCCATGGCACCAAACACCTTGGGCAGGGAAATGAACATCAGGGACGGTCCGGCAGACATGCCTTCGGTGCCCATAAAGGTATATACGGCAGGAACGATCATCATGCCGGCCAGGAATGCCACCAGCGTATCAAAGATTTCGATCTGGTTGACAGACTTGATCAGATTGGTGTCCTTCTTCACATAGGAACCGTAAGTAATCATAATGCCCATGGCCACGGAAATGGAATAGAAGAGCTGGCCCATGGCATCCATCAGCACATGAATGAACCCGGAAACGGTCATACCCTCAAAGTTGGGAATCAGATAGATTTTCATACCTTCCAGACCAGAGCGGGTCACGCCGTTGGCATCGGTATGGCTGAGGGTCAGAGAGAAGACGGCGATGCAGACGATCATCACCAGCAGAATGGGCATCAGAACCTTAGAAAACTTCTCAATACCGCCCTCGACGCCCTTATAGACCACAAACGCAGTAGCCAGCATGTAAATCAGGAACCAAATGATAGGCTCCCACTGGGCGGTAATAAAGCCGGTAAAATAGCCATCCTCCATGGTTGCCTGTGCGCTGCCGCTGACAAATGCCGCCAGATATTTCAGCACCCAGCCGCCAATGGCACAGTAGTAGGGCAGGATCAGCGCTGGTACAATGCAAGCCACAACGCCCAGCCAGCCCATCTTAGGATGCAGGGTCTTATATGCGGTCAGGGGGCTCTGGCCGGTCTTACGGCCGATAGCAATTTCGGTGGTCAGCAGGGCAAAGCCAAAGGTCAGTGCCAAAATCAGATAGCACAGCAGGAACACACCGCCGCCATCCTTTGCGGCCAGATAGGGAAAGCGCCAGATGTTTCCCAGACCAACGGCACTGCCTGCGGCTGCCAGAACGAAGCCCAGAGAGCCGGTAAAGCTGCCGCGCTTTTGTTTATTCTCCATGTTATTTCCTCCAAAGTTTTTCTCTTTTCAAAAATCACAGGATTTCTCCGCGATAGATAACAAGTAATCTATATTATACTATAAATTCCCTGTTGTTTTCAAGCCATTTTGCATTTTTCCCTGCATATTTTCCAATATTCCGCAAAAAGCACCCAGACAGCGGCCGTTATCCGCTGTCCGGGTTGGTTCCTTAGCTTAAAATTCCGTAAGCACGCCGTTGATGGAGGCGGATTCGCCCTTCTCCACAGGCACCACCAGACACTTGACGCCGCCAACCATCTGGGTATGGATCTGCTTGGCCTTCCGATGGGAAACGTGGACAAAAATTGCGTTTTCGTCCGTAATATCCACCTGTCCGGCAGCTACCAGAGCCGCTTCCTGAGCCTTTACGGTCTCCTTTGCTTCGTTGAGGGCCTTGTCCTTCACTGTGATCTGTTCCTTCAGGTCAGTAACCTGCCCTTCCAGCTCCAGGGTGCGGATCCGCTGAACACTTTCCTCAACCAGCTTCTTGTCCACCACGTTCTGGGCCGTGGGCGGAGTATCGCCAAAATGGTATTCAAAGGCCGCCTGAATGATGTCGATGTCCTCTTCCTTCAGGTCCACCTGTGCCATAACCTCCGCCATGGTGGTTTTGGTCAGGGTAATGGGGGGCGCCTCTTCTTCCTCGGAATCCGGGTCCGGCATAGTCATTTCGCTGAGGGTCTTCTGCACCTTCAAAAATACGCTTTCGCCCTGCTGCTTATCCTCAAAGGAGTCCTGAATCACCGTCTGAAAGGCCTTCTTCTCCTCTCCTGCGGTCCTCTTGGCCACGCAGCCCAAAACATCCTCCACAAACTCCACATGGGAATCCTTGCCGGTTTTCACATAGTACATCACCGCGCTGGAATCCGCTCCGTGATTTGCAAAGGCGGGATATGTAAAGCCCAGATCCGGGGCCCCCACGATCCAGTTGCGGTCTGAGACACCGATGCGGTTCTCCTCCTCCCGATAGCTGAGGCCCGGCTTGGAGAAATCCACAGGGCAGACAGCACAGATCATGTATTCATAGATCTCGCTGGATTCCTCCAGGTTCCTCCGATCCTTGGTCTTGGAGATCACATCGTAAACATCGTGGAACACCAGCACCAGATAGTTCTCGGCATAGGCATAGCTTTCTATGATCTTCTCATAGAGCCGATCCAGCAATTCCTCATTTTCCAGCTTGCTCTTTTTCAGGGCGTAGAGATATTTCTGATGCTCGTCCCCAGTCTCTCCCTTCTGGAATTTAAGCTCCAGAAGATTTCCTCCCAGAGAACCGGACATGGCCTTCTTGGCGATCTCCAGATATTTATAGAACTCTTCCTCCGGCAGGTCGGAAAAAGACTCGGTAAACTTCAAAACAACATTCTTTCCACCGCTGACATAGCAACCGCAAACCCGGTCAATGGTGCAGCCCTTCTTTGTCATGCGACGGCGCAGTTCCAGCACATCTCGCTTCTGTATATTCATAGATAACATCCTTTCCGTAAATGCACAGACTAAAGTATACCTTTTTCCGCCCAAAGACGCAAGGAAAATTTTAAACCGGGACTTGACAGCATGAGTAACAGATGTTATTATCGAATCACAGGGGGTAACATTTGTTACTCATAGAGCCCCTTAATTTGCACTGCACACCTGCCTCCCCCTTGAGGGAGCCAAGGGCGCTTCCGCGCCGGTGCAAATCACCCCACCCGTAAAGGAGGTAACAGCAATGAAACGAACCTATCAGATTTCCGAATCCGAATGGCTGGTGCTACAGTGTCTTTGGAAGGAATCTCCCCTGGAGATCAAGGACATCCTGGCCCGACTTCAGGAAAAAACCGGCTGGAACGCCAACATGGTCCGCACCCTGGTGGTGCGGCTTCAGGAAAAAGGCGTGATCGGTGCCGAAAAGCAGCATCGGTTTTATCGGTATTTCCCCATTGTCAGCGAAAAAGACTGCGTCATGGAGGAAACCCAATCCTTCCTGGACCGGGTCTTTGAGGGAAGCCCCGCAAAAATGATCGCCGCCCTGACAGGCAGCGGAAAACTTTCCCGGGAGGACTGCGACGAGATCGAAGCCATGCTGGCCCGCATGAAGGAGGAATCCTGATATGACCGCCATTCTGGAAGTCCTGCTGGATATCACCCTAGGCTCCCTGCTCACCGCCGGAGTTATCATACTGCTCCGCATTCTGTTCCGAAATATCCTGTCCGCCAAGGCAAAATATTATATGTGGCTGCTTCTGGCCCTGCGGCTCTGTCTGCCCATACTGCCTGAAAGCCCCACAAGTCTTATGAATCTCTTCCCGGAGAAAACCGAGACCCGGCAGCTCGCCCTTGTGGATACTGCCAGCGAATCGGCACCTTCTGCGGAGGATACTTCCACAGAAATCGAACCTGTCTATACTTACATAGACCCCTTGGATTCCCCCGCATTGGAGATCACCACCGACCATCAGTCAAACCCGGATACCGGCGTGGACATTACCAGCGGTTACGCGCTCTCATGGAATACGCTGCTTCTGTTTGTCTGGCTGATAGGCATTGCCGTGACCCTGCTGGTCTATGCCGTTTTGTACGGTCTCACCGCCCGGAGCCTGAAAAAGCTGCCCATCTGCACCGACCCGGACACCCTGCGAACCTTTGTTTCCCTACGGAAAGCCCTTGGCATTGGAAAGGAAATCCGTCTGGTCTCCGGCAGCGGCGGCATGTCCGGCGGCCTATTCCGGCCCACCATTGTCATTCCCGCCGAGCAGCACGGTCAGGATCTGAGTCCCATTCTGCTCCATGAGCTGATCCACATTCGGGTCAATGATCTGTGGCTCATGGCCTTCTACCGCATCCTCTGCGCCATCAACTGGTTTAACCCTGTGGTTTGGCTCTGCTTCCACCGGGCAAAGCTGGACAGCGAAGCGGCCTGCGACCAGCGGGTACTGGAAACGGGCCTTGTGGAAAGAACGATTTACGCCGAAACGCTGTACCGGGAGGGTCTGCTGCACTCTGCCGACGGGCTGTATTTCCGCACCACCTTCGGCGGCAAGAACCACGCCATCCGGGACAGGATTCGACAAATCGCCCGATTCGCCGGGAAGAAAAAGTGGATGGTTCCTCTGGTTCTGGTCATTGCCCTCGTCATCACCTCCTGCACCCTGACCTCCCGCACGGAAAAACAAAACAGCACCGTTCAGATCGGCACCAGTGCGGTACAGTTGGGGGACAGTATCTACTACACCGATTCCTTATCCGGCACCATGCGGCAGCTAAACCTTAGCACCATGGAAACCACTGTTTTGTTTGAGAATTTCTATAGCAGCTACATGGTGGCCTCTGAGGACGAAATATGGATTCTGGGCGAAACCGCACTGCTGCGCTTTGACCCCGACACAACGGAACTGACCACGGAATATGAATGCGAAAACAGCACCACCCAACTTTTGGCCCTCATAGACGGAAATGTGATCTTTGAGGAATCCACCGACACAGAGGATTACCGGCTTTGGTGCAGAGATACCGCGGGAAATATTACCTGCATCAAGGAACAGGGACGGATCATACATGGGTTCAACCTGACTGCCCTGGACGGCACCCTCTATTTCTCAGAAGCCGGAAGTCCTGGCATGAGCTACAGCATGGAGCTGAATGAAGGCAGCCAGCCGGTCCTGCTGGATGAGACCCATTGGTTCGGCACTGTGGCAGTGGGCAATGATGTTTACTGTGCAAAATATGCCGATGGCAGCGACAGTAAACGGGTCTATTCCGTGCTGTCCGGCGAGGATATTGACCCAACCGGACAATATGCGTCGCTTTCCACCGAAGGCGTTCACGATGGCGTTCTCTATCTCACCGGTGCAAACAGAGGCTATGGCCAATCTCTTCTGAAATACGAAAACGGTCAGCTTTCGGTGGTGATGAAATCCATTTCAAACATCTGGTATTCCGACGTACAGAGCAGCTTCGTTTATCTGGACGCAGGCATTTTCTTTCAGTGCAATCAGAATCTGGCCGATCCGGACAGTTCGGAGCCAAATCACACCTACAGCCTGCTGCTGCGCTATGACACGGGAGATATCCAGTGGCTGGAATCTGTTCCGACCAAACAGAGCATCGGGGAAACTTCGGAACATACGGCGGCTCTGCCCGCTATTGCAGACAGCTCAGAGACCTGCCTGGACAACATCCCATGGGATGTCACCCCGGAGGGAATCATGGAGCTGTTGAATTTGGATTCTGATAACAGCATTTTGTCCGAAAACAGCACCGGTACCACCATCACCGCCCTGTCTCCCCTGCCCGAATATCCGGCTATCATCAAGATTGAGTTCCTGTTTCAGCACGTTGATTCTATCCCCACGCTGCGGGGCGTCAACATTCAATATGACCGGGAAATGATTTCCTATGACGAGCTGGTTGCCCTGCGAAGCGAAGCTTTGGGCTCCCCCAGCGACAAAAAAGAGCAGCAGGCGGAGTGGTTTGACATGGAGTATACCACCCTTGTTGTCAACGATGAATATCCCCTGAATGAATATGTGCGAAAAGTCGGGCCGCTTTCCCTGGATACGAGTGAAAACGTTACAGCCGGTGAGCCAGTCTCTGCTTTCCCCTTCTCCCCTGCTTCCACCCTGGACGGCGATCTCACCTTCAAGAGCTGTCCCTGGGGCATCACACCCGAAGAAGTCATGAATAATCTTGGCCTTGCTCCTGAGGCATGTAAGCTTACAAACAACGGAAAGAACTACACTTTGACCGTGGAAAATCCCATACCAGAGCATCCTGAAATTCTGAAAATCGAATTCATCTTCCATTTTATTGACTTCGATCTGACACTGGGCCTGGACCAGGCAGAGGTTCGATACGACAAGGACATGATCTCCTGCCTGGAACTCATTGAAGACCGGAGTATGCAGTTGGGCGAGCCAACCTCTACCGATAAATCCAGCGCAATCTGGGAGAACTACGAGGGTGCATGGCTCACCATCGCAGAAGGAAACTACCTGACCGAAACCATCGTTGCAAAGGAACGCGAATTTTCTGAGGAAACCATCACCAATTTCGATTTAGAGGAATACGTCTCCACCCTGCATCCCCCTGGAGGCCACTATGGCTGGACCTTTGAAGAGCATGTGGAAAATGGACTTCTGTCCCCGGACAGCGGTGTCTACACCGATTACGGCAATGGTGAGGCCATCTTCTTCACCACCATCGAGCTGGGCGGTGAAACCGTGGCTACCCAATACTGTTTTACCCAGAGCTACCTGACCTACGGCACCAACGCCCCACTGGTGCTGCGGGAAATGCTCGTGGAGCTGCCAGAGGATGTATGGCTCAGCAAATGGATTGAACGCTTCTCCGACTCCTTCACCGACAAACTCTTTGAAAGCACCGAAATGACCTACAAAACGCCCATCGCTGTGGGAAGTCTGCTGACGGAAGCACAGCAGGATGCAATTATGGAAGCATCCTTTGCTCAGACCGGCAACGGCGCTAATACGGGTGGTTGGGCGCTTATCTTCAACTGGTACGACTCTATCAATCGCATCTGGCGTTTTAACGGAACTGGCTATACTCTGTATCTAGATGCCATGACACTCAAATAATTACAGAACCACCCCCAATTTTCGGGGGATAGCGTCCAGATGAAGGAGCGAAGCCTCAGAAGCATTTAAAGTTTGCAGCATTCTTGCCTCCCCCTCGGGGGCACCCCAGGGGGGGAGCCAAGGGCGCTCCCGCGCCGCTTCAAAGCATAAAAACCGGGATACAGTCTCATTGGGCTGCATCCCGGTTCGTTTATTCCATATTTGTTACGGCATCCTGGGTGATCACAGTCACCACATTCTCCTTCACGGAGGCAAAGCCCTCTCCCACAGGGATGCGGGCAACCTCACGTCCATTCTTTAGAGCCACCACAGGGCCTTCCACTATGGCAAGAAGGGCGTCCATATGGCCCCGACGAATGCCGATCCAGCCACCGTTCTTGCCTTCCGCGTCGTCCGGGGTTTTCATCTGTACAGAATCGCAGCTTACCACAGCCGCTTCCCCCGTGGGAGTGACGATTTTCAGGAGAACACCCTCATTTACAGTTTCATGGGACATGTTCTCTCCCCCTTAACCCTTGGCCGCCTTGTAGACGTCGTCAATGGTGCCTGCCATCATAAAGCTCTGCTCCGGGAAATCGTCGCACTCACCGCCTAAGATGGCTTCAAAGCTGCTGATGGTCTTTTCCAGAGGCACATAAACGCCCTTGGTTCCTGTGAAGCCCTCTGCCACATGGAAGGGCTGACTCATAAACCGCTGAACACGGCGGGCACGCTTCACGATGGTTTTTTCCTCAGGAGACAATTCATCCATACCCAGGATGGCGATAATGTCCTGCAACTCATTGTAGCGCTGGAGAACACGAGCCACTTCCTTGGCGGTTCTGTAGTGTCTGGCGCCTACGATATCCTGGGCCAGCATCCGTGAGCCGGATTCCAGCGGCGATACCGCAGGATAAATGCCCAACTCCACAATGGAACGGGACAGAACCGTGGTGGCGTCCAGATGGGAGAAGGTGGTGGCGGGAGCCGGGTCCGTCAGGTCGTCCGCAGGCACATAAATGGCCTGGACCGAAGTGATGGCGCCGTTTTTGGTGGAAACAATACGCTCCTGCAGCTTGCCCATTTCCGTTGCCAGCGTGGGCTGATAGCCAACTGCCGAGGGCATACGGCCCAGAAGGGCAGAAACCTCGGAGCCTGCCTGGGTGAAACGGAAGATATTGTCGATAAACAGAAGCACATCCTTGTGGGAGGTTT
>CAZEPQ010000059.1:10202-10982 GCA_964514175.1 uncultured Oscillospiraceae bacterium | reverse complement strand
GGGTCTTGAAGGGCTTGCCGTCCTTGCCGTTCATGGTGCCGAAGCCCAGGAACTGCAGCTTGGTCTCAGGGCGAATGATGCCGGATTTTTTTGCGGTACGGAACACCTGCTCGAAGTGGAGGCCCTGACGCTTGTCCACAACGTAAAGTACCTTGTCGGGATGATAGTCTTCCTCACGCTGAACCAGGGTGGCCAGGTCGGTGGTGGCGTAAAGGGTGGCACCGTCGGATTTCAGGATGATGCAGGGGGGAATCTCCTGCTTGTCGCCTTCCTCCTGGACTTCCACCACCAGGGCGCCCTGGCTTTCAACGGCATAGCCGCCTTCCTTGAGGTGCTGTACCATGCCGGCGATGTACGGCTCAGCGTCGCTTTCGCCCTTCCACAGATCAAAGTCCACGTTCAGGTTGGCGTAGTTCTTCTTCAGGTCTGCTACAGACACGTTCATTACATGCTGCCAGATGGCCATATAGCCCTTTTCGCCCTGCTGGAGCTTGAGGGTGGCCTCATGAGCCCGGGCGGAGAATTCCCCGTCCTCCTTGCTGCGGGCAGAGGCGGCAGGATAGATCTGCTCCAGCTCACCGATGGTGAAGGGGGGCTCTGCGGGATATTCGCCCTGGAAATCAGGATCGAAGTAGGGGAGCTCCGGCTGGGAATCCCGGATGCCCTCGATGATCAGGCCCATCTGCAGGCCCCAGTCGCCCAGATGTACGTCGCCGATGACGTTGTTGCCAAAGTACCGCTCGATGCGCTTGACAGCCTCGCCGATGATGGCGGGACGAA
>CAZEPQ010000059.1:0-10192 GCA_964514175.1 uncultured Oscillospiraceae bacterium | reverse complement strand
GCCACGTTGGCTCCGCCGTAGTCGATGACCACCGTTTTGGGCTGGGCTTCTTCCTTCAGGCCGTACTTTTCGGCTTTTGCCATTTGATTGAGATAATCTGCCACAAAAGCAGGCTCCAGCCGAAGATTGATAAAACCGGGCTTGACCGCTTCCACGGTGGAGAAAGCCTTGTCCTCCTTCAAGCCCTCCATGATCTCTTCCGCGATCATAATGGGGGCCTTCTTGTAGACCTTGGTGGCTCGGAGGGAGCCGTTGCACTGATATTCGCACAGGTCCGGGCGGCCGGACACGGAGACCTGTCCGTAAGCGGCGTCGTAGCCCTTTTCCTCAAATACTGCTGATACCCGCTGGGAAATCAAATCAATGAGTTTTTCCATTTCAGCGATTCCTTTCCTCTTTATATTGAAATTCTGATTGTTTAAACAAAACACCTTATTATAGCATAAAAAATTTTACCTGTACAGAGAAAAAACGGCGAGTTGAAGCGGGAGCGCCCATAAGCTCCTTGGAGAAGGAGCTGTCGCCGTCAGGCGACTGAGGATGGAAGCGGGAAGAATTACGATAATAAGAGCGTTTCGGCGAATACGTACTGCGGCAGTCCATCCTCCGTCAGCTTCGCTGCCACCTCCTTCTCCAAGGAGGTTAAGCCGCCTGCGGCGGTTGGCAATGGTGTTACATTTTCCGAAACACATCCAACGAATGTGCTGTGGCCCCCACCAGATCGGCGTTTTCACACACCGTCAGGTGATAGGTCAGGAAGATACGGAAGGTGTCCTCATCCATGGCATCCAGTGTGTCCTTAATAATATAAGCCAGCCCATCGGTGGCAACATAGTGGAGCCGATGGGTGGGGAAGCCCTCCATCAGCTTGTCGATGTCACTTTTCCGAACCAGCTCAAACAGGTCCTGAGGCCGGGAGGTGGTTTTGAAGGTTTTCAGGTCTAATAGACCTTCGGAAATCAGCTCCATGATGTGTCCCTTCTGGAATCCGTAGTTTATAATGTTGCTTTCAGAAATGCAATAAGCAACATACACAATGCCGCCGGGCTTTGTGACCCGGATGGCCTCGGCAAGGGCTTGTTTCTTGTCTGCTTCATTATATAAGTGGTACATGGGACCCAGTACCAGGGTCATATCATAGCTTCCGCTGTCCAGCATGGAAAGATTCAGGGCGTTGCCCTCCATGGCCCGGATGTGCATGTCCGGTGTGATCTTGGATTTTAAAATCTCAAGGTTGTGCCCCACCAGCTCAACGGCAGTCACATCAAAGCCTGCGGAGGCCAGGGCAAGACTATAGCGGCCCGTGCCTGCTCCGATCTCAAGAATTTTCATCCCGGGCTGCAAATATGCCTGAATATATCCCATGGTGGTGAGATATTCGATCTGTCCACGGCGGGAGAGCAGACGGGAATCCTCGTCGTAGTTTTCATAATAATTTTTTAGGTATTGGTTGATTTCCATGCTGATCGTCCCTTCCATTCATCCCGCAGGATGGAATAAATTTTAGTATCACAGACCCCTTGGTTATTCCACAGGTATGCCCGCAGGGTCCCCTCCAAAGTCATGCCGCATTTTCGCATGACTGCCCCGGAATTGGGATTGTTTACATCGTGTTCCGCTTCGATCCGATTGAAGCCCACTTCGCCCATCAAAAGATCAATTACGGCCTGTAATGCTTCTGCCATGATGCCCTGATGCCACCATTTTCGTCCAATGCAGTAGCCGATCTCAGCCTTTTTAACACGTTCGTCGTACTCGTTGACGCTGATGCTGCCGATGGGCTCGTTGTCCTGGTCCTTATAAACAATGGCCCAGAGGTAATGATCCTTCTTTTCATATTGCTGTATCCATTCCAGAATCTTTGCCTGTGCATCCTTGGGGCTGGTATAGGCGGGCCAGGTGAGGAACTTTGTCACTTCCGGATCCGAGGCCCAGTTCCGGTACATGGCGTCAGCGTCCTCCGGGACAAATTGCCGCAGGGTCAGCCGGGGTGTTTCTATGGTGACAGTACCGATGTGTTTCATAGTGCTTTACCTCCATATCAAATCACAATTTTCGTAAAATGTCCAGAGAATGCGCGGTTGCACCTAAAAGGTCCTCCTGTTCGCACACCGACAGATGATACCGATAAACGGCATCCAGTGTTTCCTCGTCCATTTCCTCCATTTCCGATTGCATGAAGCTGGCAAGGCCGTCGGTGGCAACGTAGTGCAGCCGTTCCACGTTGATAGATTCGTTGAGATGATCGATCTCAGTTTTCTTCATGTGGTCGAACAGGAACCCATTTTCCGTGTGTATTTTGAACGTGTTGTTGTCCAAAATGTTTCGGGCCACCATCTCGTGATACTTCCTCAATCGGAAAATGTAGTTGATCATGGGGCCGTCGGTGACGCAGTAAGCCACCAGCAGAAGTCCTCCTGTTTTTGTGACTCGCAGGGCCTCCCGGAGGGCCCGTTTCTTATTTTCTTCGTCCAGAAGATGGTACATGGGCCCGAAAAGCAGGGTGATATCGTAGGACTCGTCGGGGAGAAAGTCCAAATCAAGGGCGTTTCCCACCATGGGGGTTACGGCCATGTCCGCTGTGAGCTTAGACTTGAGGATATCAAGATTGTGTTCCACCAGTTCCACGGCAGTGACCTCATAGCCTTCTCTGGCCAGCGCAATGGTGTACTGTCCCGTGCTTGCGCCAATTTCCAAAATTTTGTGACCGGGTTTCAGATATTTGTGAATGTAGTGCAGTGTGGTCAGATATTCCACTCGGCACCATTTGTGCCCAAACCGGTTGTCTTCGTTGTGGGTTTCATAGTGGGCGTGGATCTCATCGTAAAGTTCTTTCATTTCTTTTCCTCCTTTTTCTTGGGCAGGGAGGCAGGACAAGTGTCTGGGTATAGCAAAACAGCGGTGCAGGCACTTGTCACTGCCTATACCGCTGCTATCAACGTAAATACATTACATTTCCTGCAAAATGGGTATAAGCCCATGACCCGACCAGATAGACTGGTTAGGCTGCATAGGCATATGGGAACGGTTCAGGACGACAGTAAACTTTTTCATATGAATACGCTCCCTTCAGAAATTTTCCTCATGGTAACACGGAATGAAATTCTTGTCAATACAACTGTAGGTATAATTTTGTAGCGGTAGATACAATTTTGCGGTGGCAGCCAATTGGGGATGTGTGAGGGACAAAAACCGGGACTTGCGCCCCTTTTCGCTCCATGGTATAATAAATCATCAATTCTCCCATAAAGGAGCAAAAAACATGAAACAGAAATACTTGGAAGCCGGCGAGATCGTCAATACCCATGGTGTTCAGGGTGAGGTCAAGATCATGCCCTGGTGCGACGGACCGGAGTTTTTAAAGGCATTTAAGACCTTTTATATCGAGGAAAAGCCCTACAAGGTATCGGGGGCCAGAGTACACAAAAATATGCTGCTGTGTAAGCTGGAGGGCGTCAATGACGTGAATGCTGCCCAGACCTATAAGGGAAAAGTCATTAAGATCGACCGGGACTCCGCAAAAATTGCCGAAGGCCGGGTGTTTATCTCTGACCTCATTGACCTGCCTGTGTTCGCTGACGGGCAGCAGATCGGCATTTTGAAGGACGTGTATACCGGCCCTGCCAACGATGTTTATATCGTAAAAGGGGAGAAGGAGTATATGATCCCGGCTGTGTCTGAGTTCCTGGAAGAGGTCAATGTGGACGAGGGCATTATCAAGGTAAAATTGCTGGAAGGAATGGCCGTGGAATGAGAGTGGATGTGCTGACCCTATTCCCGGATACCATGAACGCCATCTTTGGCGAGAGTATTCTGGGACGGGCACAGAAAAAGGGCATCCTGCATCTGGAGGCCCATCAGATCCGGGACTACACCACCAACCGTCAGAACCAGGTGGATGATTATCCCTATGGCGGCGGACAGGGGGCCGTTATGACGGCAGACCCGCTGTATCGCTGCTGGACGGCGGTACAGGACGAGATCGGCGGTCATGCTCACACCATTTATATGTCCCCCTGCGGTAAGACTTTTACTGAGGAGGATGCAAAGCGGCTCTCCAGGCTGGATAATCTGATTTTGGTCTGTGGGCACTACGAGGGTATCGACCAGCGATTCATTGATGAATGTGTGGACGAGGAGATATCTATCGGAGATTTCGTCCTCACCGGTGGAGAGTTGGCTGCTATGACGGTGACGGATGCGGTGTGCCGGTTGGTGCCTGGGGTATTGAGCGAATCCGCCTGCTATGAAGATGAAAGCCATTGGAATGGCCTTTTGGAATATCCCCAGTATTCCCGGCCTGAGGTTTGGCACGGCATGGCAGTGCCCCCGGTGCTGCTTTCCGGCAATCATCAGTTGGTGGATCGGTGGCGGAAGAAGCAGTCCATCTTCCGTACCCGAGAGCGGCGTCCCGATATGGCAGAAAAAATCACCCTGCCTCATAAGACCAGGGCAGAGAAAAAATTCATTGCGGAACTGGAAGCGGAATGGGAGGAGTATCAGAATGAACGAAAGCATCCAAACCCTGAAACAGTGGATCCAGGAATCGAATAATATCGTATTTTTCGGCGGCGCAGGTGTCTCTACGGAGTCCGGTATCAAGGACTTTCGCAGCGTGGACGGCCTGTACCACATGAAGTTCAAATATCCCCCGGAAACCATGCTGTCCCACAGCTTTTATCAGTCTTACACGGAGGAATTCTACGATTTTTACCGGAAACAGCTTATGCCCCCGGATGATATTCAGCCCAATGCGGCCCATATCCGCCTGGCTGAGTTGGAAGAGAAAGGAAAACTTCGGGCTGTGGTGACTCAGAATGTGGACGGTCTCCACGAGAAGGCTGGCAGCAAGCGGATCTATAACCTCCATGGCTCCATTTATCAGAACCGGTGCTTAAAATGCGGCAAGCGCTATGATGGCATTGCCGGAGCGGGGGTGGTTCGCAATGCGACCGGAGTGCCAAAATGTGACTGCGGCGGCATCATCAAGCCGGATGTGGTGCTGTACGAGGAAGGTTTGGATCAGGACTGCATTGATGGTGCGGTGAATGCCATTGCCGCGGCAGA
This sequence comes from uncultured Oscillospiraceae bacterium, assembly GCA_964514175.1. Taxonomy (GTDB): domain Bacteria; phylum Bacillota; class Clostridia; order Oscillospirales; family Oscillospiraceae; genus HGM13006. The sequence goes on along the minus strand of CAZEPQ010000059.1, from coordinate 5,125 downwards.
TATGCTGATCATTGGCGGAACCTCACTGACGGTTTATCCTGCGGCAGGACTGATTCGATACTATAGGGGAAATAAGCTGGTGCTCATCAATCGGGATGCCACGAGCTACGATTCTCAGGCGGATCTTGTGATCCGTGAACCCATAGGACAGGTGTTTTCACAGGTCTGATTCCAAAAAATAAGGCCACAGCCTTGGGAAACCCCTTGGCTGTGGCTTTTGTGTACTTATGCGCCGGAAGTGGAGCCGGTTGCTCCGGGCTGGGGCATGCCGCCCATATCGGGCATATTGCCCATTTCGGGAGCACTGCCCATATCCGGCATGGTGCCCATATCGGGTGCAGTTGCCATATCAGGTGCGACTCCCATATCAGGCATGGTGCCCATATCAGGTGCTGCTCCCATGTCAGGTATGGAGTTCATATCGGGGGCGTTGCCCTGAGGCATGCCGCCTCTGCCACCGCCCATACCGCCAAACATTCCAAAGCCGCCCATGGCGCTGGAACCGTAGACCAGGGAATCCATGGTGATCTCCATGCTTTCCACGTCGATGGTTAGGGTATAGGTCTCACCCTGAAGGATCTCGGGGCAGGAGAGGATCACAATGTTGAAGGACTGGTCAGCAGTGCGGGACAGGAGCACATTGCCTTCAGCATCCGACAGGGAAAGCTCTGTGCCTTTCTGTCCGGAGGCGGAAACCATAATGGCGCCCTGGGTGGAATCTGCACTGAAGCCTACGCTCATCATGGCAGAGCCGGTACCGATGAAGGTACCGCCGGAAATAATACCGGTGCTACCATAGTCCAGCACAGCGGTATCGCCCTGGGTGGGACCGGACATAATGATATCGCCGCCGGAGATATCCAATGCGCCGTTGGAGTCGATGCCGTCACCGGAAGCATTGATATAGAAGGTGCCGCCGCTGATGTTGATAAAGCTGTCCTCGCTGACAGCAAACATGTCGCCGCCGCGCATTCCGCCGAAGCCGCTCTGGTCACTGCCGCCTGCGGCGTTCAGACCGTCGTCGGTGGCGTAGATGGTGAAGCTGCCCTCGGTGATCTCAATGCTCAGGCCCTCAAGGCCCTCGTAGCTTTTCTGAACGGTCAAATCACCGCCGGTGATGACCAGCGCATCGTCAGAGTGAACGCCGTCGTCGCCAGAACTCAGGTCATAGGTGCCGCCGTTGATGGTCACTGCGGCGTTGGCGTGGATGGTATCGTCTGCGGAATCAATGGTATAGGTTCCGCCATCGAGAACCATAGTCCCGGAGGACTTGATGCCCTTGATGCTGGTGCTTTCGTCCTCCTCCGTTGTGTTACTGTTGGACCAGTCACCGAAGAAGCCGCCCATAAAGCCACCCCAACCGTTGGAGGTCTGCTGTGCTCCGTTGACGCTGCCGCCTCCTGTAATTATGTTGTAATTTCCATCGAGGATGTGAAGCTCACCGGATGCACTGATGCCGTCGCCTTCGGCGGTGATGTTGAAATCACCGTTTTCGATGTATACAAAGCCCAGGGAGGTGTCGTCGGCGTTGTCGGCCTGAATACCGTCCTTGCCGGAAGTGATGTTCAGAGTGCCTCCTGCAATGCATACATTGTCCTTACCGTTAAGGCCGTGGGCGCCGGAGGTGATGGCATAGGTGCCGCTGGTGATGGTAAGCTCGTCCTTGGATACTACGCCATGACCTGCGGGTGCGGTGATGGTAAGGGAGCCTGCACCGTTGAGGGTCAGGTCTTCCTTGGAGTAAACCGTAGCGTCAATGTTGTTTTCGTCAATGGCTACAAAGCTTTCACCGCTGGAGAGGGTGTTCTCGGTGCCCTCGGCAGTGGTCAGAAAAACCTTGTCTGCCTGAAGCACATAGATGGCGGCACAGGTCTCGCTGTGAATGGAGGCGTTGTCCAGAACGATCTGGGCCTTTTCCTGCTTGTCGATGTCTACAATGATGGTGCCATTGTTCAGCTCACCACGGAGTACATAGGTGCCCTTTTTCGTGATGGTGATGGTGTTGTCGGAGAGTACGATGCTTCCGTCATTGCAGTCAACGGTATCGCCGTTTAGTTCAATGATGGTGCAGTCATTCTCGTCATATTCCACACGGAAATCCCGGTTGGAGAAATATCCGGATTCCTCCGTTGCCGCTTCGGTTGTATCCACGGTGCTTTCCAGGGTGGTTTCTTCGGAGACACTGTCCGGTGTGGTCACGTCCTGAAGGGTTTCTTCGGCAGCTTCTGCAGTGGGCTGAGAAACTGCGGTCTCTACGCCGCAGCCGGACAGAAGCATTGTCAGAGTAAGCAGCAGAGCAAAATGTCTTTTCTTCATAGCACTATCCTCATTATAGTTCGTTTACAGTGTTTTCCTGTTTGGAAACGGTGATCTCCAGATTGCCGTTTCTGCAGCGAAGCTGATCGATCATTTCCTTTTCCGTGGAGGGATCCTTCAGGGTCATGTCGTAGGTCAGGCGGAACATGCTGCCCATGTTGGTGGTTTTGACACGAACCAGTTCATAGCGGGCGGTGTGCTGCTCCAGAATATCATCGAATACGCCGGTATAGTCCAGATCCTCGGGGATGGTAATGTTCATGGTCTTATAGCGGGCAGTATTCCGGGTACTGCCGAAATTTAAGAGATTCAGCAGAAGATTGGCGGCGCACATAATTACGGTGAACAGCAGGGCGAAGCCCAGATAGCCCATACCGGTGATGAGTCCCGCACCCATGGCCAGGAACAGCATAACGATCTCTTTGGCGGTGCCGGGGACAGAACGGAACCGAACCAGGCTGAAGGTGCCTGCCACGGCGACGCCGGTGCCCACATTGCCGTTGACCATCATAATGACCACGCATACCACAGCGGGCAGCAGTGACAGGGTGATGACAAAGCTTTTTGTATACCGGGTGCGGAACATGTAGCTCAGAGACAGGATCAAACCAACCACCAGAGATACGCCAATGCATAAAAGAAAGTGTTTGGGGTCGATCACTGCCACCAGCTCAGAGTCAAAGAGTCCTTCAAAAAATGAATCAAGCATATGTATGTTCTCCTTTGTGTTTTGGGAATATAATTTTTTGATATGCAGTGCCGTATTTGGAAAATGTAGTTTTATAGATGTGCTCCTGAGACAGCACTTGAATCATCCACAAGGGAATACCGCCGGAGGTCTTGACCTCCATCAGAACTTTACCCTCTTCCAGCAGAGGTGTGCCTCCAACCTCGGATTCCAGAGTCAGATCCGTTTCACGGCAGAGAATGTGGTCATCAAAGGTGACCCGGAAATCATCTCCGTTGAGGGAGTAGTAGGCCTCCCGTTCATAGGATAAGAAGACCACAGGGTGCAGACTTTCGTAATAGGAGCGGAAATAGTCGATCTCGTCGGAAATCTGGGTATGAGTTTCGCTGGGGGCGCTGCCGCAGATCCAGTCCATAGCCTTTTCCTCCGGCATGGACAGGCGACGTTTATATACCACGGAATCATATTTCTTTTTCAGCTCCACAAACACCGGGCTGTCGGGTTTTGCCAGCTTATAGCTTCGGATGCGGAGCTTTTCCTTGTAGGCGGGCTTTTCAATGGAGTGACGGACAAGACGGTAGCTGTCCGTATCGAAATAGATGTTCCGGATGGTACTGCGGCCGTATTCATCCAGCTTCATATATGGCTCCATGGCCTTGAGGATCTTCTCTTTTTGCTCTAAAGTCAGCATATATTTCAGCTCGTAACGCTTAAATACTGCCTGGTATGCCATTGCCATACCTCCTTTGCAGGTGTCAGTATAACAGGGGATTTTTAAAGGTATTTGAATCTGCTGTGAAAATCCGGTGAAAATGAAAGCTTCCGGAAAATGAATATGAACAGGATGTAAAGAATCCGTCCGCAGGCATAAAAGCGTTGACGGATCTTTTGAAAACGAGTATCATGGAGAAAAAGCATCAAAGGAGCAGTTATGAAATATTCATGTATTATCTGGGACTGGAACGGCACACTGGCGGACGATGTGGAAGCGTCCCTCCTGTCGGTCAACGATACGCTGCTGCGCCGAAATATGTCTACAATTACTCTGGAACAATATTACTCCTACATAGACACACCCATTATTCGGTTTTATGAGCATCTGTTCGATCTGGAGAAGGTGCCCATGTCGGTGCTGTCTGAGGAATTTCACGCCGGATACCGCAAGTATTTTCAGGGGCTTCAAGTCGGGGCCGTGGAACTGCTCTCGGAAATTCAGGCCCGAGGTATCCCTCAGGTGATTCTGACCTCCAGCAATCGGGAACTGATCGAGGCCGACACCAAAAGTCTCGGCGTTCGTCAGTATTTCGACACCCTGTTGGGCGCTGACGATTTTCATGCCGCATCTAAGGTGCAGCGGGGCATAGACTGGATCCGCCGGCAGCCCCATTTGCCGGAAACCATGGTGATGGTAGGAGATTCCCTCCACGATTTTGAAGTGGCCCAGGCCATGGGCACAAAGTGCATCCTGTTTTCTGGCGGACATCAGGCGGAAAAGGATCTGAAAACAGCCGGGGTCCCGGTGGTAAGGGAATTCTCTCAGCTTCGGGAAATGCTGCTCTAAAAATAGATTGCAAAAATTTGCCGCAGCGGGTACAATATTATAAAGATCATTCGTTGGAAGTGATACCATTGAACAAACAGGAAATCGTTTTTTATGAAGAAATCCAGGCTAATGCCTTTCCCGCCCTTCAGACCGTGCAGTATGACGGCTGGGCAGTACGCTTTGGCGGTGGATTTACCTACCGGGTCAATTGTGCCAATCCCATGTATCCCGAGTGCCTTCCCATTGAGGAAAAGATCGACTATACGGAAAAACTCTATCAGACGTCTGATTTGAGCCTTTCCATTTTCAAGCTCCATGAGGGCATGGAGGACCAGCGGCTCCAGAAATGCGAGGAAATTCTCGCGGGCAAGGGCTATGATCGGCTTCGGGACGGCAATATCTTTATCTGTGATTTGAAGTCTTTCGATAAGACCCCCGCTGTGGAGGTGGTTGTATCCGGGGAGATGACAGATCAGTGGCTGGATGGCTTCCTGACCATGAACGGCACTGCTGACAAGCAGCGTCAGGCAGCGTCCCGGATGCTGAAAAATATACACTATCGCATTGCAGCGGCGGCC
>CAZEPQ010000058.1:0-11224 GCA_964514175.1 uncultured Oscillospiraceae bacterium | reverse complement strand
AAGAAATCCACGCTAACTCTATCAAAGTTAGCGTGGACATATGGTACGCCGGAAGTAGACGCACAAAGAACATGCCGGTGGCATGTTCGACTGCGGCTGTCCCTTCCCAAAAATTCGAGCCTTCGGCGACGAATTTTTGGCAGGCGTAAAAAAAGCCGTGAGCGTTTGCTCACGGCTTCTGGTACGCCGGAAGGGACTCGAACCCCCGACCTACTGATTCGTAGTCAGTCACTCTATCCAACTGAGCTACCGGCGCATACTCTCCTTGCGGAGTGCTAGAGTATTATAGCACCTCATTTTATAAAATGCAAGTGTTTTTTTGAAAAATTTTTGGATTTTTTGAAAAAGGCGAAAAAGTGTCGCATAACGCATAAATTCATGGTATACTAAACAAAATGAGAAGCAGGCGCACTTTCGCACGCCTGCCCCCGCCGTCAGGTCATTTTTTCTTCCAGTGTCTCCACTGCGTCTGTGACCTTCTGTGCGGCGATGTGCGCCGCCTGTTTGCCCTTTTGCTGCATCTCCTTGCTGCGAGGCAGCATCATTCCCACAGCGGTACCGGCGGCTGCGCCGAGACCCATTACCATGAAAAATGTTTTTGCTTCCATTTGACTCACTCCCCTCGGCATAAAGTTTGCCCCACACAAAAAAATCTATCCCGAAAGGACCGATGTATGTTATGGGAATTCTTTTGAAAAACGGCAATATTATTGATCCGGTCAAAAAGACCTTTTCCCCCGCCAGTCTGCTGGTGGAGGATGGGAAAATCACAAAAATTGCACAGGAAATCGATGAAACAGGCCATCAGGTCTACGACTGCAAGGGCATGATGGTGGCCCCCGGTCTGGTGGACATGCATGTGCATCTCCGTGATCCCGGCCTTACCTACAAAGAGGACATCGCCACCGGCACTGCCGCTGCCGCCGCAGGCGGGTTTACCGCAGTGGCCTGCATGCCCAACACCAAGCCCGCCATCGACACCGTGGAAACCATCGAGTATATCCTGGACAAGACCGAAACGGCAGGCTCCTGCCGGGTCTATCCCATCGGTGCAGTTACCATGGGTCAGAAGGGCAATGAGCTGACCGACTTCCCTGCCCTGGCCCAAGCTGGCGCCATCGCCTTCTCCGATGACGGTGTGCCCGTCACCTCCGCCACCCGGATGCGTGACGCCCTGATAGAAGCAAAGTCCCTTGACAAAATTGTCATTTCTCACTGCGAGGACGGCGAAATGGTGGGCAACAAGGCCGTGAATGAGGGCAAGATCTCCCGTCAGCTTGGCCTGCCCGGTCGTCCTGCCATTGCGGAGGATCTGATGGTAGCTCGTGATCTGATGTTGGCAAGGGACACCGACAGCCATGTTCACATCGCCCATGTCTCCACCGCCGGTTCCGCCGACCTGATCCGTCAGGCCAAGAAAAATGGCGTAAACGTGACCGCCGAGACCTGTCCCCAGTATTTCATCTATACCGAGGACGAAATTCTGACAAAGGGCACCATGGCCCGGGTGAATCCTCCCCTCCGTACAGAGGCAGACAAGCAGGCCATCCTTGCTGCCGTGCTGGACGGCACCCTGGACTGCATTGTCACCGACCACGCTCCCCACAGCGCCGAGGAAAAAGCCAAAGCGCTCCCCGATGCCCCCAGCGGCATGGTGGGTCTGGAGACCTCTCTGGCAGCCTGCATCACCCATCTTGTAAAGCCGGGTCATCTCACGCTGCCGGAGCTGATGGAGAAAATGTCCACCATCCCCGCCAATATTCTCGGTCTTACCCCTGTGATCCTACAGGAAGGTGCAGCGGCGGATCTGTTTGTCTTTGCCCCCGACGAGGAATGGACGGTGGAACCTGAGACTTTCCGCTCCAAGGCAAGAAACACCGTCTTTGCCGGGGACAAACTCACAGGCAAGGTCCATATGACCATTTGCGACGGTAAAATCACCTATCAGATTTAAGTTCAAGCGGCGCTGCCCACGGGCGGCGCCGTATTTTTCACTCCATATGGTTCATAATTCTGAATTTTCCCCGGCAGGAAACGTACATAATATGTCAATTTTATATGTTATTATTACAAAAAATTGAGAAATGTTTTATTTTTCGCAAATAATGCTTGTGCTTTGTCGGATTTTATGCAAAAATGTAAAGGAGGAGAAAAAGACATTTTCCATGGCTGCCCATGCTTCGTAGGAACAGTCCGATGCATTTAAGGCGTTCTGGGGAATGAAGGAGTGAAAAGAAATGTTTGGAAAACGCTATGATGGGCGTGTCGTTCACGACATTGATCCCATCCAAAAAATCATGCCTTATGTCATGAAGACCCGTACGGACTCCATGAACATGTTTGAGGATCAGATTTCATGCGAAGCCATGGACGATTATATTGCAAAGAAGCGAGAGGAAGGTCTGGAACTGGGCTATATGCACATCCTGATCGCCGCCATGGTTCGTATGCTGGCCATCCGGCCCAGACTTAACCGCTTTGTTATGAACGGCAAGATCTACGCCCGCCCCAAGATCTGGGTCAGCTTTGTAGTTCACGAGACCCTGCGGGAAGACAGTAACGAGACCACTATTAAGCTCTGCTTTGAGGGCACAGAAACCATAGATGAGATCGCCACCGTCATCAACCAGCGGGTCGCAAAGGAGACCGGCAAAAAACGCGTCTCAAACGCCACAGATAAACTGGTGGCCAAGCTTTTGGATCTGCCGCCCTTCTTCCTTCAGACCGTGGTAAACATTCTGATGTTTATGGATCGGCACAACTGCATGCCCAAGGCCATCATTGAGGCCAGTCCCTTCCATACCTCCCTGTTTATCACCAATCTGAAATCTTTGGGCATCAATCATATTTATCACCATGTCTATGAATTCGGCACCACCGGTCTCTTCCTGGCCATGGGCAAAGAGAAGAAAAAGCCCGTGGTGGTAGGCTCCGAAGTGGCCATCCGCAAGCAGTTGGGCTTCGGTCTGGTGACAGACGAGCGCTTCTGCGACGGACTGTATTTTGCCCGTTCCCTCAAGAAGTTTAAGCGCTTCCTGGCCAACCCCTACCTGCTGGAAACACCCCTGGAGAAAAAGATCGAAGACGCAAGATAAATACACAAAAGGCGCCCACCCGGGGCGCCTTTTTCAGAAAGGTGAAAAATCTATGAAAACTGCCATCATCACAGGTGCATCCGCCGGACTGGGCCTGGAATTTGTCCATCAGATCCACGATGTATTCCCGGAGATTCAGAGCTACTGGCTCATTGCCCGCCGCACAGAACTTATGGAAGATTTGTCCGTCCCTGGGGTGCAGCTTCGTCCCATCGCTCTGGATCTAACCGATTCAGATGCGATTTCTCAGCTCGGGACGCTTTTAGACCGGGAGCAGCCGGAGGTCACCCTGCTTGTGGGCAACGCGGGCTGCGGTTATCTGGGAAATTTTGCGGAAAGCCCTCAGGAGGAACAGCTCAGAATGCTGGACCTGAACATTCGGGCCCTCACCGCAGTGACCCACACTGTGCTACCCTACATGCCCTCCGGCGGCAGGATCATCAATATTTCCTCCATTGCATCCTTCCTGCCCAATCCTCGCATGACCATCTACAGCTCCACCAAGGCCTATGTATCCGCCTTTTCTCGGGGACTTCACGAGGAATTAAAGCCCAGAAATATTTCCGTCACTGCAGTATGCCCCGGCCCCATGGACACGGAGTTTATCCGTCTGGGCCGCATCAAGGGCAATTCCAAAACCTTTGATATTCTTCCCTACTGCATCCCCCAAAAGGTGGTCAAGGGAGCGCTGAATGCCGCAAAGAAGGGGCGGGCGGTATATACCCCCAAAGTATTCTACAAACTTTATCGGGTGCTGTCGGCACTGGTTCCCCATGCGATTTTGATTCACGCCGCAAGAACCTGACACATTAAGCTAAAAACGGAGGCGAAAATTCGCCTCCGTTTTTCTGTATAAATTTAGATTTGCATAGCTCTGGAATAAGCCTGACGGTTCACCTTCTGCAGGTTGCCGCAGCCGTTGCAGTCGCCCACGGCGAAGAACTCGTCCGCAGCGGCGGAAAAAGCCAGCGCCTCGTCAGTCTGGGGCTGCATACCGCCGCAGAGAACCACGGAATCCGCCTGGATGGTCTTTTCATTTCCATCGGCACCCACATAGGTGACCACGTTGCCCTCCACCTTCTTGGTGGTAACGCAGGTGATACCCTCCAGGTTCTCATAGGCCTCCCATGCGGGACGCATACCCTCCCGTCCGGTGACAGGATCGGGGCCAACAAAGGCCATGGTAATGTAATGGAGCTTGGAGCAGTCGTGACCGATCTCCTTCTGACGGGTCAGCAGGGTCACGTTATGACCATTCTCGCAGAGGTACATAGCAGTTTCCACGCCGGTCTCGGATGCGCCCACGATGACAACATCCTTGCCCAGCTCTGCCTCGTGACCAAATACGTCCGTGCAGAACCAATACTCCTGCTTCAGCTTGCCGTTTTCGTCCGCAAAGCCTTCCATGGAGGCAGGGATCTTGGGCTCGGCGCCGGTGCAGGCCATTACAGTGTCAAAGCCCTGCTCCTTCACCATCTCGGGGGTGGCTTCGCAGTTCATAACCACCTTGACGCCTTCCTTGTCCATCTGACGGATGAGCCATGCCTTGTACTCGCCCATGGGCCACTTGAAGGAGGCATAATCACCGCACTTGATCTGGCCGCCCAGCTCACCGCTCTTTTCAAAGACGGTAACATCGTGGCCTCTCTGTGCCGCATAGATGGCGGTACGCATACCGGCAGGGCCGCCGCCGATGACAGCAACCTTCTTTTTCTGACCGGGTGCTTCCACCATACGGCCCAGCTTGTGCTCAATGCCCATCTTGGGGTTCACGGAACATACAGAAATCCAAGGATCGGGATCATTCAGAATGGTGCCGTGGCACTTATTACACCAGAGGCAGGGAGTAATATCTTCGCCGCGGCCTTCCTTGAGCTTGATACCGTACTCGGGATCGGCAAAGAAAGCTCTTGCCATGCCGATGATATCGCACTTGCCCTCGGCAATGTACTTGTCCAATTCCTCGGGGTCCTGGAATCCACCAACGGGCTGCAGCAGCAAATCCTTGACACCGGCAGCCTTGATGGCCTCGGCGTACTTGATTACGTCATGCTCACCCTTCTGGAAGGTAAAACCGGTGGGATGGGACTTGCACATATCCTTCTCACGAATCTGGAGGATGTCAATGCGGCCCTCGCACATCTTTGCGAACTCGATGGCAGTCTCCAGGGTATAGCCCTGCATACCACCGCCATAGCCCTTGGGCTGCTCACCGGCAATGCCGAATTCGATGATCCAGTCGGGGAAGGCCTTCTTAACTGCGTCAGCACATTCCAGAATGTAACGGGTGCGATTTTCCAGGGTGGAGTTATCATACTCGTCATCCCGCATACACGCGCCGAAGGGACCGCCGGAGGCTGCCAGATTGCCCTCCACACGCATGGAGTAGCCATCGTAGCCGTAAGCACGGAAGCGACGGCACTTTTCCACAAATGCTTGGATATTCTCCTGAATCATTTCCTTGGGGGCAGGCTTGGTGGCAGGTCTGGGGCCCATGGGGCCGGGGCCGCCGCCCTTCATCTCAGGAGAGCCCTTCAGGCTGTAGCCCTCGGGGAAGGGAGGAAAGTCGATGCCCACCAGAATCTTGGAGCCATAGAAATGGATGTCGTCTGCAAGCTGGCTGAAATAGTTGCCCACAGCGGGATCGGTAAAATCAAAGTTCTGCATGTGGACAAAATCGCTGTAGTAGTCGCCGTTCCGCTGGCCCGGATTACTCCACTCTGCCAGGGTGATGATGGCGCAGCCATTCTTGGCGATGTTGGTATAGAAGGCCAGCAGACCCTCTGCGGGGAAGTTCTCCGGCCCCTGCAGGAAGTGGGGGGACGCATTGGGAAACATGGTGCGGTTCTTGATCACCGTATTGCCGATTTTAAAAGGCGAAAGCAGGTGCTCATACTTTTTACTCATGAAATCTCCTCCTATTCAGGAAATCTTAGGTTTACAGCTTTATTTTACAACAATTATGTAGCTTCCACAATAAAAAATATATATCTTTTCCTATCAATATTTGTGGTAAGAGAAGGAAAAACCGCCCGAATGCCGGTGCATACTACCGGTGCATATCGGGCGGTTTCTGATTTCATTCAGGCTTGCTCAGTTCCTGCTGGATCCGGGCAATGGTTTCGTCGGAAAGGGGGCAGATATATTTTGCGCCGCCGGTTTCCTTCACAAAGCCTCCCTTGCTGCATTCCGTCCCGCCACACGGCCATAGGTCAGGGCCATGCCGTGGCTGGTTCCGGGGAACATGGAGGGATCCTCGCTGCCGAAACGACTGCCCTGCACATTGCCCGCCACATAGAGGCCGGAAATGGGCACACCGTTTTCATCCAGCGCATGGGCATCCACATCGCTCATAAGGCCGCTGACCGTCACCAGCAGCGGTGCGGGGGTCAGCTTACAGGCATAGAAGGGGGCCTTTTTCACAGGGAACATACGGGAGGGCTTTTTGCCGAAATCCACATCGTCCCCAGCCTCAGACAGCATATTATACCGCTGAATGGCATTCAGGGCGGCATCCATGGGCAACCCCATCTTTTCCACCAGCTCTTCCAGGGTATCCGCTTTGAGCAGCTTTCCGCTCTCTGCCGCCTTCTCCACGTCCTCCACGGAGGTATAGCCGTCCATATTGTTCAGCGTGGGATTGACTTTTCCATCCTTCTGAGCCTGCTTGTCAAAGATATGGCTCACGGTGCCGTGGATAATGGAGTAATCCCCGGCGTAGTCAGGCCAGCCACTGTCAAAAATCTGCCATGCAAATCGTCCCGGCAGCCGTTCCAGCCGATTCTCCACCTGCATGCCCCCTGCATCCTCGTTCATAAAGCGACGACCGAAGGCATCCAACTGCAAATATGCGTTGATGCCCAGAGGGCCGCCCATATTATGGGCCACATAGGCATGGGGGCCGTCTTCCAGCTTGGCACCTGCCCATACGCCCATACGATGACCATCGCCGGTATTGGCTTTCTTCCCCTGGGCGTCCCGGCTGCCGTAGATCCGCAGGTTGTCCTTCACCTGAGGGGCGTAGAACTCCATCAGATCATCGTCGCCGGAATAATCTCCGGTGGCCAGGATCACGCCGCCCTTTGCGTTGGCCCGGATGACCGTACCATCCTCGCCTTCCGCAATGACACCTACCACCCGGTCATTTTCTTTGAGCAGCTTTTTTACAGGGGTGTTGAAGAAAGCCTGTGCCAGCCCCGTATCCATGGCTGCTTCAAAATTCTTTTTCAATGCGGGCATGTGGCCTCCGGGTCGGAACTGCCAGACACCCGGATAGCTGGGGTAATAGTCAGAATCCGGATCCAAATGTGCAGGAAGGGGGGCACGGCTGGACTGCAGCCAGTAGCTTACGCCCTCCGGCACCGTATCCGTGGTGGTTTTCAGTATGTAGATCCCGCCCAGAGGCTGGATATACCACTCCAGATCTTCGCCGCTGTGCTCTGCCCAGTAGCGCACGATCTTATAATCCCCCCGGTTGCCGCCTTCCTTGATGATCTCAGCGGTAACCTTTCGGCACATCTCTTCCGTTGTGCAGCCGAATCTGTTATAGTCCCGGAATCCAATGGCACCGAAGGCACCGGAGCGTCCCTGCACCGTCTTGCACTTTTCAAACAGGATAGCCGAAGCCCCCTGCTCCACTGCGCTCCGCAGGGCCGAAACGCCTGCAAGGCCGCCGCCGCAGACGATCACATCGCAGGTAAGTTCCTGGTCGATCCTGTCAAATTCCGGCGCTGTTCCAATGATATTTTGCAAGGTCTTTGCCGCATCGTATACTCCGCTCATGTAAAACCTGCTTTCTCTTACTTTGTTGCTTCAAAAATGGGCAGCTTTACGCCAACATTCTGCTCCAGCGCGCGTTTGTACATCAGATAGGCGCAGCTCACATCGTTGATGGCCATGCCCTCTGCCGTGATCATGATCCGTTCCTGGTCGTTCTTTCGTCCGGGGATATTTCCCATGACCAGCTCTGCGATTTCCTCGCTCTTTTCCGGCATATTGTCGCTCATCATGGGGGAGGATCTGCGGGCGGTATAGCTGTCGTTATCATCCACAAAGACCCGGTGGATCTCCGGCAGGGCCTCTTCCAGGAAGCTGGAATCTCCGTTCACGGAGGCAATGGTAACACCGGGCTTCAACAGTCCCTTGGGGATGATCCTTGCGGAGCCGTCAGGCTCCAGAGGCGCGCCGATGATCAGCACGTCAGCCTGGGAAACCGCCTCTTCCAGCGTATCCGCCACCGCGATGCTGTATTCGGGGTACATTGCAGACATGTCCTTCTGATAAGCCTCGGCGCCGGGACGGCGAATATTCCAGCACAGAATTTTTTCCACATTCCAGCCGCAGGACAGCGCCGACATCAGGTTGGTCCTGCCCTGAAGGCCGCAGCCCACAACGCCAATGGTCACCGTTTCCTTGGTTACCAGCCGCCGAAGGGCCATACCGTTGACGCCTGCGGTCCGAAGGCCGGTGACATATCCGCAGCCCATGACGGACAGAGGCATACCGGTCTGAACATCATTTAAGACAATGAGACCGTTAATAAAGGGCAGTCCCTTGGCAGGATTCTCAAAATAGCCCGACAGCCACTTGATGCCCAGGTACTCCGTATCCTCCACAAAGGCCAGATAGCCATCCAAAAAGCCCTTGTTTCCCACCGGACGCAGACCGGGCTTGGGAGGCTGCTGCACCTTACCCAGCTTTCTGGCGGTGTGTACTTCCTCTAGGACGTCGATCACGTCCGACATATTTAACTTGACCGCTCTCTCATCCGCTTCTGAAAGATAGAGCAGCGTATTATCACGTTCCATCCCGTAGCCTCCTATATGATTTTCATGGCAGTAAGATATCCTTGTTCCACTGCGTCCTGAATTTTTGTGCCATTGGCGCAGTCGCCAATATAAAACACTTCGGTTCCCTCCGGCAAAACTTCGGCCAGAGCCCTAGCCCCGGGACCGTTGGAGCGCAGCCCCAGCGCCAGCAGCACCAGCTCCGTATCCAGTGTCTTTTCCTCCCCATTTTGAGTGTATAGAACCTTGGTTCCCTCCACATGGGAGCAAACCGCGGCTGTATGAACCGATATATTGTTTTCCTTCATCTTTTCAAGCAAGGCCACCCGATGCATGGGCCCCGCGTCCTTCGCCACAGCCTCCTGCATTTCCAGCAGTTCCACCCGGACGCCCTGCTCGGCAAGCAGAAGCGCCGTCTCACAGCCCACCAGGCCGCCGCCAATGATAGCCACATGCTTCTCCTTCATCGGAAGATGCCGTCCGATATGGGCCGCCTGGATGCACTTCTCACTTCCGGGGATCACGGGGCCGATGGGCTCGGAACCCACCGCAAAAATCACCGCATCCGCCTGGGTTTGGTACAAAAGCTCCGCCGTTGCGGGGCAGTTATATTTCATTTCCACCCCGGCGCTGACGCATCTTCTTTCCAGCAGTCTGCCAAACTCCACAAAGCCCTTCTTATAGGGGTCCGCAGCCATTTCGGGAAGATGCCCTCCCGGCATTTCCCTTTGCTCCAGCAAGGTCACCTGATGTCCCCGCTGGGCCGCAGTGGCGGCAGCCATCATGCCCGCAGGCCCTCCGCCTACCACCAGAACATTTCGCTTTTCCTGTGGCAGGGGCCACGTCTCCACCGGCGGCTGAAGCTCCGTCAGGTCAGCCGTGGGATTCACCGTACATTTTTTGTCCGGGGGCTTTAATGGCTTTCCTCCCGTGTCCTGCAAGGGGCCGGGGAAGCATCGGAAGCAGCGCAGACATTTGGCAATGTCCTCCTTCCGTCCCGTTTCCGCCTTGACCGCCCAATCCGGGTCCGCCAACATCTGGCGTCCCAGTGCGATCATATCCGCCTTGCCGCTGCGGATCAGCTCCGCTGCCTCATCCGGGTCGGAAATACCGCCGGAGAGTACAACCGGGATCTGTACCGCTTTTTTTATGCTTTCAGAAAGGGCCCGGTTGGGGGCATGCTGAGAAAACATGGACGAATACTCCCCGCTACGAACCGGCTCGTAATAAACGC
The DNA here is from genome assembly GCA_964514175.1 of uncultured Oscillospiraceae bacterium. Classification (GTDB taxonomy): domain Bacteria; phylum Bacillota; class Clostridia; order Oscillospirales; family Oscillospiraceae; genus HGM13006. Next base: position 1,109 of record CAZEPQ010000058.1, on the reverse strand, counting down.
CCCGCACCAGATGGAGCATGTCTACCCAGGGTTCCAGCAGCTTGGCAATCTCCACGCCCTCCGCAAGATCATAGCCGCCGGGAACTCCTTCGTCGGCGCAGAAACGGGGTATGATGAGAAGCTCTTCCCCACACTTTTCCCGAATGGCCTTCAGCACACAGATGGGAAACCGAACACGGTTCTCTGTGGAGCCGCCGTATTCATCCTCCCGATGGTTGGTCAGGGGTGAAAGAAACTGCTGCAAAAGCCACCCGGAGCCCATATGGGGCACCACCCCATCAAAGCCCGCCTGACTAAAATAGAACGCCGCCTGGGCAAAATGCTCCGCCGTCAGGGCCATAAGTTCCTCGTCCATTTCAGTCACAGCAACGCCGTCTGCCCGGACATAGCCAGTGGGACCGATGGGTCCAAGCTGACCGGCGGAGGCAAAGCGGTTTGCGCCGCAGTGATTCAGCTCCACCGTTGCAATGACGCCATAGGAATGAAGCATGTCCACATACCTTTTCAGGCTCTGAAAATGGGGCGAGCCAATATCCGTATAGTCGATGACCGCAGCCGCCAGTCGATTGGCATAGTCATAATCCACAGGAGTTTCCGACACCATGACCTCACCGCAGCCGCCTTTGGCACGTTTTTCATACCAAACGAAGGAGCTTTCCGGATAGCTGCCATCGGGCGAAATGGATACATTGCCAAGGGGAGCCGCTGCAATGCGGTTTTTATAGGTCTTCCCCCGCACTGTCAGCGGCTCAAACAAGGGATCAAGCTGATTGTATCCCATTATTCTTCCCCCTTAAATTAGTCGAATTCACCCTCCACATAGTAGGGCTTCAAATGCTCGTCCAGTTCCACGCCCACAATGTTGTTGAAGTGGTTGTTGGCCTGGGTGAGAACGGCGTTGAGCAGCAGCACCACCAGCGTTTCCTCGTCGTAGCGGTTCTGCAGACGCTCGTAGATCTCGTCAGGAATGTGGTTGATATCCTCGCTCATGGCGGCAGCAAAGTCGATCAGATCCTGCTCCTCCTCGGTGAACTCAAACTCATCCATGTTGGTAACGCCGAACTGGCTCACCAGCATACGGAAATGGTTGCCGCAGATCAGGCAGCCGC